>JBDSYI010000375.1:0-10906 GCA_039925745.1 Casimicrobium sp.
AAGCCCATCGTCTGCGCGAGGCCTCGGAACACGCCCGCCGGTGCCGGTTTGTCGTAACCGATTTTTTCCGCAACAGCGTTCAACACGGCCAAATGCTTGGGGTGATTCTTCATGAGCTTGCGACGCAATGCCAGCGGATCTTGTCTGGTCGCCGCAGCAATTTCGTCGATAAAACTTTCCAGATAAATCGTGTTCTGGTTCAAGTTGACGCCGCGCCAAAAGCCCACTGGCGTGCTCGGATTGCGCATCGCGTGATCTACCAACAACGTTGGGAACGTGTAGCCAATCGAAGCTTCCGGACCCGGAGGATTCAAGCCCTGAAACACGACGGGATCTTTGCCGTCACGAATATTTTGAGGCGCGACGCCGGCGAGAATTGATTGACCGGAAATGCGCATATGCAGCCCAGTGATCTCACCCTTGTCGTCAAGTCCGGCGATGAGCTTGCATTGCGTAACCGGATGGAAACGGCCCTGCGCCATGTCTTCTTCGCGCGACCAGATCATCTTGATCGGGGTGCCTGGCATTTGCTTGGCGATACCGACGGCTTGGCGCACGTAATCCGTCGCACCGCGACGACCGAAGCCGCCACCAAGATGTATTTTGTAGACCTCGCACTGCGCTGCAGGCAACCCGGATGCGTCCGTTGCGGCTGCATGCGCGGCCTCGCCGTTTTGCGTCGGCACCCACACTTCGCATTTTTCTGGCGTCCATTTCACCGTCGCGTTCATCGTTTCCATGCAGGCATGGTTTTGATGCGGATATGAATACACGGCCTCGATTTTGCGTGCGGACCCAGCGATTGCAGTCGGAGCGTCGCCGACGCTGTTGCCAATGACCGCGTCTTTGGCAACCAGTCCCGCCTTCAAGGTTTCGGCGAAACTTGCGCTCGACGCTTTGGCGTTTGCACCTTCATCCCATTCGATTTTCAACGCATCGAGCGCCGTCTTCGCGCGCCACCAGGTATCCGCCACCACGGCAACGGCGCTATCGCCGACCCGCAAGACTTTGACGACACCGGGGCGCTTCAGCACGGCTGCGTCATCGACGCTTTTTACTTTGCCGCCGAAAACCGGGCTGTCTTTGACCGCAGCGTTCAACATGCCCGGCAGCTTCAAATCCATACCGTAGATCTGCTTGCCGGTCGTTTTGTCGACGGTGTCGAGACGCGCGAGCCGCTTGCCGATGACCTTCCAGTCTTTCGGATCCTTGAGCGGCACGACTTTTGGCGGCGCTAATTTTGCGGCCGCGTTGGCGACTTTGCCGTAGGTCGTGCTGCGCTTTGTTGGACCATGGGTGATCACACCTTTGCTGACGCTGCACTCAGTAGCCGGCACTTTCCACTCGTTCGCTGCTGCTTCAAGCAACACCATGCGCGCCGCCGCGCCGCCTTTGCGCACGTAATCGTGCGATCCGCGAATACCCTGGCTTCCCCCGGTACTGAAATTACCCCACACGCGCTGACGCGCAAGGCTCTGGCCCGGCGTTGGATATTCGGTGGTGACGTTTGCCCAGTCGCATTCCAGCTCTTCAGCGACCATCTGCGCGAGGCCGGTCAGCGTGCCCTGGCCCATCTCGGAGCGAGCCACGCGGATGACGACCTTGTCGTCGGGCCGTACAACGACCCAAGCGTTGACCTCAGGTGCCATGGCGGGCGCGATTCCCTGCGCGATGGCCTGTTTATTGAGGAACGGCATGTAAAAGCCGATCACAAGCCCGCCGGTGGTGACCGCGCTGCCTTTTATGAAGGTACGGCGTGAAGCCTTGATCGCGTTGCTCATACACGGCCTCCGGAGACGTGCTCAATGTTCATGACAGATTTGCCCAAATCGGCAATTTTCTTTGGCGCTGCACCTGTTTTTGCGGCGGCCATTTCTTTCGCAGCCGTGTGGATGGCGGTACGAACGCGGTTGTACGTGCCGCAGCGGCAGATGTTGGTCATCGCTTCGTCAATGTCTTTGTCAGTGGGATTGGGTTTGTCCTTGATCAGCGCTGTTGCGGCCATGATCATGCCGGACTGGCAGAAGCCACATTGCGGCACGTCCAGCGCTTGCCACGCACGCTGAATCGGGTGCGAGCCGTCGACCGAAACACCCTCAATCGTCGTAATCTTTTGCTTGTCGGTTATCGCGGATGCGGGCATCACGCATGAGCGAACGGCGACGCCGTCGATGTGCACGGTGCAGGCACCGCACTGCGCAATGCCACAACCGTACTTGGTGCCGGTAAGGCCCAATTGTTCGCGCAGCACCCACAACAGCGGTGTGCCGTCGTCGGCAGCGTAATCCAGCATCTTGCCGTTGACGTTTAATTTGGGCATGGGGCACTCCTGAAAATCAAGCAATGATTATCGCCGCAGGCAACGCATTTCTGACGGCAAATTGACCAGTTTCTGACACTAGAAATTGGCTCGCACCGACCGAATTTCCAGACGTGTTTGGAAGCTTTGCGTCATCGCATCCGGGCCACTATGTTGGGTGAACGCGAGCCAAACCGGGAGCGGCAAAAACGGCTAGTCGATTTCTACCTGGCGCTTTTTTTGGGGAATAAACGGACGACTGTCAGCGCGGTTTGCAAAACACTGACCATTAACTGACCGGTCAGCACTATTTTTAACGATCGACTGAAGAAGCAACAGTTTGTTTACAAACATAAAAAAAGGGGAAACGCACGTATGCGGTCGCAATCTTTATGTAAAACTTTGTAAATAATTTGTTACTGATTTCCTTTCACTCATGTCATCGGCTCGGGAAGGAGCTCGACGTTAGGAGACGAGATCAGGCGACAGAGTGTCACAAATGTCCGGAGCTTGCGAGTTATACATGGCCCTCTTGGAATCACCGTCACAGCGCTGGGTCATTCTTCACGCGCTGTTTTCGCCCCGAATAGCAGGAGCAGAGCGCTACTGTGTAGAGCTGGCCAATCAGCAGGCAGCGCTCGGTCACCGGGTTCATGTGGCGGGTCAGTCCGGCTCACCCATGCAGAGTGCGTTGGCATCGAATGTGACTTTTCACCCACTGGCGTCGCCTTTGTTCCGCGGATTTCGGATCGCCCGTCTGATTGATCGTCTCAACGTTGATGTGTGTCACGCTCATCTGAGCCCTGCATGCAAAGCCGTGTCGCGTGCAGCAACGAGCGTGACTAGCGTGGCAACCTTGCACGTAGGTTACAAGTCGCACCAGCATGCCCGCTTCCATGGTGTGATCTGCGTTAATCGCGCCCAAGCAACCCGGCTTGCCGGCTATCAGGGGACCGCGCGTGTCATCCCGAACTGGTTACCGGGCAACGTCAGCCAACCCCCAAACCTGGCTCGTCCGGCAGGCAACCTGCGGGCTGAGCTGCGGCTCGATCCGACGCAATTGTTGATTGGCGCAGTTGGGCGCCTGCATCCAAGTAAGGGTGTGGACGTGCTGATTTCTGCGTTTAAGGCGGTTGCTCCGAACGACGCCGCTTTGGTGATCGTAGGCGAGGGCCCACAAAGAGCGGCACTAGAGCGCCTCGTCGGCGGCGACACGCGCATTCACTTTACCGGGTATCGCCCGGATGTTCCTCGCTTGCTGCATGATCTCGATTTATTCGTTTCTCCTTCGCGCGAGGAGTCTTTCGGTCTGGCGATTCTTGAAGCGATGCGTACGGGACTGCCGATCATTTCCTCAGCAACGGAGGGGCCGAGAGAAGTGTTCGCCGGGCAGCCGATTGAATGGGTAACGCCAGCTTCAGTGCCGGAAATGGCCGTAGTGTTGAAGCGAACGCTCTCATCGCTGGGTCGTCAGCGAGACTTGCGAGTAGCGTACGACTTGAGCCACTTTGACGCAGCGCGCGCGGTGACAACGGTGATGGATTTCTACCTTCAGTCAGCGCGCCAGCGCAAAGACAGCGCTTTTGGACGGAAGCCGCTTGTTGGCGTTCGAGACGCATTGATTGTTTAGGGCGCCACGCGCTGACTTTTGGCGGGTCGGGGTCGCACCGATTTCGAT
Source organism: Casimicrobium sp. (assembly GCA_039925745.1). Taxonomy (GTDB): domain Bacteria; phylum Pseudomonadota; class Gammaproteobacteria; order Burkholderiales; family Casimicrobiaceae; genus Casimicrobium. The sequence goes on from JBDSYI010000375.1 coordinate 3,978, forward strand.
TGCCGATTTGACCGAGGCTGCGGCATTAAGCGTGCTCAAGCCCCAGATTATCTGGCTGCCGGAATCGGAGCCGTGGCGCTACATTGCGGATCCATTTGGGCTGCAACGTGCAGATGCTGTTCACCTGTTTGTCGAATCGTTCGATTACCGAACCAAGCACGCGGTGATCGAGCGGCACGAGCTGGCGGGTGACTTGTCCTGGCGCGGAAAGACCACGGTGCTAGCGCGACCGTTTCACCTCTCGTATCCGTTCATCGTTGAGCATGCTGGTGAGACGTTTATGGTGCCGGAGAGTCATCAGGCTAACGAGATTGCACTCTATCGGGCACACGGCACGCTCGATCACTGGGTGCGCGAAACTGCGCTGCTCTCGGGCATATCAGGGGCCGAGCCTTCGCTGATTCATTACCAGGACCGTTGGTGGATGTTCTACACCGTGGTCGGGTCGCAGGCTCGTGACCAGCGCGAGCTACATCTCGCCTACGCCGACGCCCTGACCGGCCCGTGGCATCGCCACGCGCTCAACCCAGTGCTAATAGATCGTTCAGGAGCGCGCCCCGGCGGTACGCCTTTCGTTGGGCACGACGGCTTGGTCGTGTTACCGGTGCAAGACTGTAGCGAAGGCTACGGCGGCGCAGCGCGCCTTTTGCGCTTCACGGTGCTTGACGAGCGCCGTGTCGCTTTTGAGCACCTGCCCGCAAGATTTACCGGAGGACTGGTTTCCCACGAATATCAGGCTGGCCTTCACACGTTGTCCGCCTGCGGCTCTTTAACTTTGATCGATGTGAAAAAAGTGACGCAGTCGCGCGGCAAGCAATGGCTTGATTTGAAGCGACGAAGCCGACGCTGGGCCTCAAAGTTTGGATTTCGTTCGGAGCAATCTTTGCTGTAGCTCCGTAGGGCGGCGTGACGACGTGTGTGCCAGCAGCTTTTTACAAATCGTAAGATTCCATGGGGGCTGGCGGTTGATTTTGCCAATAGTCGATAAAGACAAATAGCAACACCTAGCCCCCAGTAAATAGGCCGTTCAGAAAAAAGTTGTTCGGATTGATTTGCCTGATATCCGTATCACAATCGGCGTCCGGTATTTGACGGGCCGACGATGACCAGGGCAGCTAACTTTGGCCCAGCGCCGCGCCGACGCTGCGCATTCGGCACTGGTTGATCGCCGCGTTGGTCACAAGCAACTCAGCTCGCGACCGGCGCTTTGCGTTTTTCCACATGTCCGAACTGCAACTTCACCGGAAAATTCCGCGCCAAATGCAGAAGTTAGCCTAACGGTCAGTGCAATACGACCTGCCCTGGACCCGTTTGCAGGCCCGTTTGCAGCGGCGAAGCGTGATGCACCACGAGCCGCCAACCCTGTGGTTCCCGCTGAAATACATTGGTGACAAATACGGGCCCGCGCGGTTGTGGTTCATCGCCGACGTATATCCACTGGATCGCGTGAAGCGTCACCATGCCAATAGTGCGATGCCATGACTCCTCGCGCATCTCGATCCGCATTTTGGCTGAGCCGCGAAGGATCGCCTCCCAGCCGGAACGCACCGCCGCGTAACCGTAGAGCGGCGCCGCAGCAGGGTGCGCGCAACAAATATCCTCGTCATCGGCCCAGACTGACATTAGTGCTTCGAGGTCGGCCTGGGCAAAGGCGTCGTAAAACGCCCGCGCGCAGTCGTCGGGTGAACCAAAAAAAGCTTGTGACTTCATGAGACCGATTGTAGTGAAGCCGTGACATCGACCTTAAGCGGCTCTGCAAACGCACTGCTCTGGTCGCTTTGCTGCCTCTACAATGACATTGTGATGCCATCTGCGCTGTGTTCAAACCTTTCATGACGCCAATCGCGTTGTTTCGCAGCGATTTCTTCCGTCGACCTGAGCCCACCTTGCTCAACTGGTGTGGCTGGCTGGTCGTTGCCGTCGCCTTTTCTGTACCGCTCGGGAGCGCGACATCTAACGTGCTCGGTGGCGCGCTGCTGCTCACGCTGATCGCGACCGGCGGCTATCTTGCACACTGGGAGCGTTGGCGCGTGCATCCGTTTGCGCTGGCAACGCTCGTCCTGCTCGCGTTGATCGTTATCGGTGCCAGCTACAGTAACGCGCCAACCGACGAGATTCGCCGCACGCTGATTAAATATTCACGCCTGCTTTATGCGCCGATTGCGATTGCGCTGCTCACAGACGAGCGCTGGCGTCGACGAGCACTGTTGGCGTGGATGCTGGCGATGCTCATTACGCTGGCACTGTCGTATCTGCACATTGTGTGGGCGTTTCCATTTGCCAAAGTGCATCAGCCACATGAGCTCAACGATCACTTTGTGTTCAAACACCACATTACGCAAAACGTGATGATGTCGGTGTTTTTTGTCGCCGCATTTGCCGAAGCGTGGCGCTGTCACCTTGCCGGAAGACAGGCCGCGCGGGGCTGGGTCTGGATCGCCGTGGCAGCGGCAGCGGCGATAAATATTCTGTATTTCGTCCACGGGCGCGCGGGCTACGTCACCTTACTGGTGAACCTGATCGTGATCGCTTTTCTGGCTTTTGTTTCTGCGCGCGATATCCGATTGCGTCTTGCTGCGGCGGCGTTGGCCGCGATTGCGCTGATTGCGGCGACCGCTAGCGACGTGGTGCGCGAGCGATTCCACACTGCATTCAGCGAAGTCGAATCGTCGCAGGAGCAAGGCATCAAGACCTCGATCGGGCAGCGCATTGAATACGCAAGCAAATCGATTGAACTAGTGCAGGCGCGTCCGGTGCTGGGCTGGGGGGCGGGCAGCTATGCAATGGAATACTGCCGCATCGCGGAGTCGCCGGAGTGGTGCAAGATGGGTGCCTACAATCCGCACAACCAGTTCCTGTTTTTTGCCGTGCAGTTCGGTGTAGTCGGTCTGATCGCGCTTGCTGCGTGGCTGCTGACTGCGGGTTGGGTGATGCGCAAACTGCCGTTGGGCGACAAGCTCGTGGGCTATTCGCTATGGGCGACGCTACTTGTGCATTGCATGCTGGATTCGCCGCTATTTATCGTCACTGAGGGCACGTGGTACCCGCTAATGCTGGGGATATTTGCGGCCGGCGCATACTGTAAAAATCAGGGCTCAAGTAGCGACGACGCGGCATCGGCAACGGCATCGACCGAGGGCCATTCGGGGTAGCTCTGCACGATGGTCACGAGGGGCCCGCGCGGACCCCACTGCTCAATCTTTGTGGGCCCGAGCACGCTCAACAACCGTCCGCCTACCGAGGCCGCCATATGTCCCGGCCCAGTGTCGTTTGCAATCGTCAGCGCTGCGTCGCGCAGCACTGCGCAGTAAGGCCCAAGATCAAGTTTTGGCAACAATTTCGCATGTGGCGCGATGGCGCGGGCAATGTCCATTTCATCGGGACCGGGTGCCATGACAAGATCGCGTCCCGACGACGCCAGACGTTGCGCAAGTCCGGCAAAATGCGGCCACTTTTTGTCGAGCTTTTCGAATGTGCCGCCGGCGAATGGCACCAGCACAATGTAGCCAGGACGAACACCTGCAATCGCTAAGGCCGCATGCGCGGCCTCGTTCGCGTGTTCACTCACTTTGAGCTGCACCGCTTGCGGATTGGGCGATGCTTCGTTGAGCAACGCATTGGTCAATCGACAATAGGAGTCCAGCGCGTGCTCGCCGTAAACAATCGGCAAAGAACTTTTCAGAAGAAAGCTGCGCCCCTCCACCGCGTATCCGAACGGCTTCAGTCCGGCACAACGCATATCCAGTGCACTTGAAAACGACGTGGCGAAGGTCACAGCATTCAAGCGCCGATCAAACGTCACGTCTTTTGCTCGCAACGGTTTCGCCATTTGTTTGAGCGAATTACGGCGTTCGCCGAACGCCTTCGGATAACGGTTCACCGGCCATCCATAAGCCTCGAGCAGCGATTTTGCCCACGGTTTCCCGATCAGATGCAACTCGTAACCGGCTTGCTGCAAACGCTCCAGCGCGGGGACGCCGAGTACCACGTCGCCAATGAAATTGCGAATGCGGACGATCAGAGGGCGCGACGAAGAAGTATCGGTCATTGGATTCGGCGCCGAAGCGGCTCGGTTACGGAGGAGCAGTCGACGTTCGTCGATAATTGCAGGATTCGATGCTAGCAACATCATCAAGGCTGATTCGGCCCCCAAGGAATCCGGCGCATGGCACTACCGCAACCCCTACTCCAAATTGACATCGCCAATCAACCGGTGACAGCGCTCCGTGTGAAGTCGTTTCACGACGGCTGTCTGGCGATTGCGAGCTGGCCGAAACTGGCTGTGGACTTCGCTGAAGCAGACGTCTGGCGTTGGGTCGCAACCAACCATCGCAACAACAGCCTGCTATGGGACGAAGAGGACTTGGCCCGTCGCACCCGTGCCACTGATGCCGACATTACCGCCAACAAACGCGCGATTGATGGCTACAACCAGGCGCGCAACGACGCCACCGAACGCGTCGACGAATTCTTGTTGCTGTCGCTTGGCCTGATCGATGCTGCGACGGCGAGCAGTGATCAACCGGTTGCAAGGGTGAACGCAGCGGCGCGATTGAATAGTGAAACCGCAGGCAGCATCATGGATCGCATGTCCATCATGTCGCTGAAAATCAAGGCGATGACGGCGCAAACGGTACGTCCCGACGTGGAAGCGGACCACCGTGATGCTTCTGCGCTCAAGCTTCAGCGCCTTCATGAGCAGCGAAACGATCTCGGAGCGTGTCTCGATCAATTGCTTGCGGACAGCCGCGCAGGAGCCGCGTATTTCAAGGTCTACCGTCAGTTCAAGATGTACAACGATCCTCGCTTTAATCCGGTTTTGGTCGCAGAGGCGCTGGCCGCTGCCGCCGGACTTAAACAGGCACAGTCCACGCAACAATAGCGCTGTCGCGTTGAAAATTCTCATCGTCAAAACCTCGTCGATGGGTGATGTGGTTCACACCATGCCTGCAATTTCAGACATTGCGAGGCAATACCCGGAGGCCACGATTGATTGGCTGGTCGAGGCCTCGTTCGCGTCGCTTCCCGCGATGCATCCAGCTGTGCGCAACGTCATAGCGATTTCCTGGCGGCGTTGGCGAAAAAAGCTGTTTTCCAGCGAAAGTCGTGCTGCTTTCAGCGAGGCCAGACTGGCATTGCGAAACGAGCAATACGACCTCGTCCTTGACCTTCAGGGTCTACTCAAAAGCGCGCTCTGGGCGACGCAGGCACGCGGCCCGAGCGCAGGATACGACAGGGCGAGTGCGCGCGAATCGCTGGCGGCGATGTTTTATTCAAAGCGCGCCAGCGTTGACAAAAGCCTCCACGCGATCGAGCGTTCGCGCCAATTGGCTGCCGCGCATCTGGGCTATCAGGTAGAGGGTCCTCCACAATTTGGAATGACCGCGCCAGTCGAAATCTGGACGCCATCAAAGTCTCGTTATGCCGTGCTTATCACCGGAGCCAGCCGTCCGGAAAAATTGTGGCCCGAGGCGTCATGGCAAACGGTTGCAACAGCGCTTCAACTCCGTGGATTCGCCATTGTGTGGCTGTGGGGTACTGCCGTCGAGGGTGAGCGGTCAAAGCGTCTTGCTGATGTGACGGGCGGCGAAGTTCCGCCCTTTCTCACCGTCAAAGACGCCAGTGCGGTGCTCGCACGCGCAGCGCTCTGCGTCGGCCTCGACACGGGTTTCACCCACATCGCCGCAGCCTTCGGCGTCGATACGCTCGGCATTTACTGTGATCACGAACCGGGGCTCGTAGGCATCGTCGGGGCCGGGACCGTCCTGAGCATCGGCGGACGAGGGCAGGTGCCCGAGGCAGCGCGCGTGCTTGAGTTGTCACAGAACCTTGGCCATATATCTTCAAGAACGACACAACGACCATGCAGAAAACCTTCAATTTTTCCCCCGGCCCGGCGATGCTGCCGCCCGAAGTGATTGAACAAATTCGCGCCGATCTGCCGGAGTGGCATTGGCATGGCGTTGGGCAAGGCGCGAGTGTGATGGAGGTGTCGCATCGCGGTAGAGCGTTCGAAGAATTGATCGCTGAGGCTGAGGCCGATTTACGCGAATTGCTTGCGATTCCGGCAAACTACAAAGTGATTTTCATGCAAGGCGGCGCGTGGGGGCAGTTCGCCGCAGTGCCGATGAATCTGCTGCGCGCTGACGAAACGGCGGACTATCTTGTCTCAGGCGGGTGGTCGAAGAGCGCGTCGATTGAGGCAGCAAAATTCGGCACAGTCAACGTAGTAGCTTCTAGCGAAACGTCAGGTTTCACTGGGGTTCCTGCTGTAAAAGTCTGGAAGTCGACTTTTGGCGAAAATGGGAGCGTAGCCCCTATAAAAAAAGGCGTTGAGGTATCAAGCTATACCTATATTTGCTCGAACGAAACCGTTTACGGCAACGAAATTCACACCTTCCCGCGCGACCTGCCGAGCCCGCTAGTGGTCGATGCGTCGTCGCATTTTTTGTCCCGCTCGATGGATGTTGCCGCCTGCGGGTTGATCTACGCCGGCGCGCAGAAAAACATCGGTCCAGCAGGGGTGACTGTCGTCATCGTGCGCGACGACTTGCTGGATCGCGCACCCAAAAATATTCCTTCAGTGTTTCACTACAAACACATGGCGGCGCATGGTTCGTTGTTCAATACACCGCCGGTTTTCGCGATTTATGCCACTGCGCTGACTCTCAAGTGGATCAAGGCGCAGGGCGGTTTGGCCGAGATGGAGCGGCGTGCCATCGAGCGCTCCACAATGCTCTATGACGCCATCGATGAAAGTCCGTTGTTTAGCGCACCTGTGGCAAAGGCGGATCGCTCGCGCATGAACGTTGTTTTCGACAGTGGAAATCCCGTTATAGACATTGAGTTTGTGAAATATTGTGAGTCGCGCGGCCTCATATCACTGCGGGGCCACCGCGTTCGTGGGGGAATGCGCGCCTCGATTTACA
>JBDSYI010000376.1:0-3177 GCA_039925745.1 Casimicrobium sp.
TTTTCAATCGCGTCAAATTCGGGTTCGATCTCGCGGAATGCATCGCGAATCGTGCTGATGTGCTTCCTGACGTTATCGCGGTTGCGCCCGCTCTTCACCACCAGATAAAGCTCATCGTAGGAGACGATTTGACCACGTAGTTGATGCAACGTCGCGAGAATGCGCTGAGCGGTTAGCGGCAGATTGATGCGCTGCCCACGCCATGTGGGCGTGCCTTGCCAAAGCGGGTCAAGCTGCAATTCATTGACCGGCGCTATCGCAGATTCTGGCTGCGATTGTTGGCGTTTCGCCTCGCGCAAAATTTCCAGAAATGTATCGATGAAATCCGATTCAGAAAACGTCGTCTTCTGCAGATAGTCCCACGCGTCGAGCGCTTTCATGATGCTGCGATAGATAGTTGCGGGCATGGCAGAGACGACGAGCACGGGCGTGCCGTGTTGTTTGTTAATCGCGTTGATGAGCGCGACGCCCGCGTGGCGCTCCCGCCCCAGCTCAATATCCAGCACGATCACGTCGTATCGCTCACGTGCGATGGCGGCTTCCGCTTCGTCGCGAGTAAACCATTGATCAATGCGAGCGCCGGGCGCAGCAGACACAATCCACGAGCGCAACTGATTGCTGGTGGGAATATCGTCCTCGATGACAGCAATCACGGGCATGCGATGGTTCCAAATGTGGGAGAGTGCAATTATCGAGGGCCGCGCACGGCTTCGGTGTGAGTTTTTCTTCCGGTGCGGCCGAGCCTGTGAAGACACGCACACGTCGCAAGAGCTTTCCGTAGTTTTCGTGCGCAAAGTGGCCTCACGACGCCCTTGAGCGCTCTATGGCACTCGTCAAACAATCCTCTCCATCGAGTGCTGGATAACAAAGCACCGAACTTTTCAAACGTCACCATTGAAATCTCAGGAGCCCCTCATGAACAATCGCATCAAACAAATTGCTGCCTCTATTCGCACTATGTTCACCCGCGTCACGCCGTCGCTACGGCGTGTTCAAGGCGCGGCGACCGTCGCAGGTCAGGGATTTTTGCGTCGTAACGCCTCTCGACTGATCGTGCTGGCTGTTATCGGCAGCGCGGGTTACGCGATTTACAAAAATCCGCCAGTTCAGACCGTTGAGCGCGGCGAAGTCGGTGTTCGCATCAATCAACTCACTGGTGTTACGAGCGAATCGCGCGATGGTCCAGTGTGGGTGATTCCGGGCCTGCATCAGCTGCGGCGTTTCTCGCTGCGTGACCAAACATTTCATCCGTCGGCAAGCGGCAAAGGCAACAGCGAAGACCTCGCGACATTCCAGTCGGTGGAGGGCCTATCCATCGGCGCCGATGTGGCCATTCGTTATGCACTTGATCCGACAAAAATTTCCACGATGGCGAGCAATTTGCCTGAGGACTTGGGCAACGAAGTCGTCCGTCCTGCCGTCGATGGCGTGATCTACAAAGTGTTCACACGCTATACGGTGCGTGAGATTTTCTCCTCGAAGCGCGCTGAAATTGTGCAGGCGATTGAGGCTGAGCTGAAACCTGCATTAGCGGTCGATGGCATTACGCTGCGCAGCGTGCAAATCGGTCGCATCGAGTTGCCGGAAAACTACAAGGCAGGCATGGAGCTGCTGCTTGCCGAAGAGCTCGCAAGCGAAAAGATGCGCTATACGCTAGAGCTCAAAGAAAAGCAGGTTAAACAAACTGGGCTCGAAGCCGATGCCGCGAAATTGCGTCGCGAAAAATCTGCCGAGGCCGCCGCCAGCGAACAAATCATTGCGGCTCGTGCGCAGGAAGAGGCAATGAAGCATGTGCTCCCATTCAAAGAACGTCAGGTCGAGCAACGCAAGCTTGAGGCCGAAGCGGAGCGCGTGGCGCGCGTCAAAGCGGCGGAAGGCAGCGCGCAAGCGCGCCGCATTGAGGCGGCGGGCGAGGCCGAGTCTCGCCAGAAGCTGGCTGACGCTGAGGTGTATCGCCTTGATCGCGTGGGCAAAACCACCAGCGAGCAGATGGCGCGTGAAGGTGCATTGATCACGCGGTTTCCGTTGCTGATTCAGAAAACGATGGCTGACAAACTCTCGGACAAAGTCTCCGTCATCATCGCACCGCCACCGACCAACGGGGACTTCATCGGCACTGCACTGCTCGGCAAAGCGTCGCAAGTTGCGATCAAGAACGACACGTCAAACAACGAAACCGACACCACGAAGGAATCACAATAATGCGAACGCTTCTGACTTTCCTCGCGACCGCCCTAACTGCTGCTGTCTTGCACGCTGCGCCGACGCAACCTCTCCTAGCCATCGTGACACAGGATCAAGTCTCATTGCGTGCTTCGCCGCGTGACGGTGCGACGCAGCACGCGCTTCTAACGCAAGGCGACACGCTGGAAATTCGCGGCGAACGCGCGGATTACTTGCAGGTATACGATCATCGTCGTGAACGCACAGGCTTCGTCCGAGCGACGCAAATCCGCCGGACAACACTGGCATCCGACGAAGCGTCGCCCCTGTTAGCCGTGATGCGCTTCGTGAAGGACACACCGGGTAGCGAATCGCTCGGCATCGCCTACACCGCGGCGTATTTGAAAGCTGCATCGCCGAACGCCATCGACGCCGAGCCTTTTGATATTTTGGGTACGCTGGCGGATCGGTTGGCGCTGCGTGCGTCGAATGCCAGCAAGGCGCAGGAGTCGATGCTCAATGCGCAGGTAGAAGCGGTCAGCGCCTACGGTGTGCGAATGAAAAGTATCGAGCGCAACGGGCACATTCGTCTGTGCTACGACGGCGAGGCGTATCGCCGCGTATTGGCGATTTCGACCGATTCAGCGATGCGCGCCCGCGCGGCGTTGTCGCTGACGACGAACGACTGCATTGATCCGGCTCTATTGCCCGCAGATCGGCGGCGGCTCGACGCTTGGCGTCTGGAAATTATCGAATCGGTGAAATCCTCCGGTCTTCCAGCTTACATGCAAAATCGTGTTGAGCTGCGCCGCGCTGGAATCTGGGCAACCGCTACGTTTCAACGCGCGCGTCAGGCCGCTGATTCCAGCCCAACCGTTGAGGCCGCGCAGCGTGCGCTGGATGCGTTTGCCAAGGTTAACAAGGCCGAATTGACCGACGCAGATTTATCTGCGTACGCCGATGCAGCGATTCGCGTGAACGCTGTGCGGCCCGCGCTCGATACGATTTCCGCAG
>JBDSYI010000377.1:0-3851 GCA_039925745.1 Casimicrobium sp.
CCTGGTACAAGTTGACGCACCGCGATATGGGACCCGTGTCGCGCTATCTGGGCCCGCTTGTGCCTGCCGAGCCACAGCTCTGGCAGGACCCGGTGCCCGCCGTTGATCACGCGTTGATTGATGCGCAGGACATCGCTGCGTTGAAGGCAAAAATGCTTGCGTCTGGCCTGACTATTTCTGAACTGGTCACGACCGCCTGGGCGTCGGCCTCGACGTTCCGTATTTCCGACAAACGCGGCGGTGCAAATGGGGCTCGCATTCGTCTCGCTCCGCAGAAGGATTGGCAGGTTAACCAACCCGATCAATTGGCAAAAGTGCTCGCAACACTGGAGGAGATTCAGACACACTTCAACGCGTCGGCAAGCGGCGGCAAGAAAGTTTCGCTTGCGGATTTGATCGTTCTCGGCGGTTGTGCTGCGGTGGAAGCGGCAGCGCAAAAGGCCGGGCACCATGTCACCGTGCCGTTCACACCAGGACGTACTGACGCGTCGCAGGCGCAGACCGACCTGCATTCGGTGTCAGCGCTGGAGCCAAAGGCGGACGGCTTCCGTAACTACATTCACGCCAATGCGGGCGCACCGGTTGCGGAACTGCTGTTGGATCGGGCGCAATTGCTCACGCTGTCTGCGCCTGAGATGACGGTGTTGATCGGTGGCTTGCGCGTGCTAAATGCCAGAGTCGGTCCTGCGGCGCAGGGTGCGTTTACGACGCAGCCTGAGACGTTGACCAATGACTTCTTCGTGAACCTGCTCGACATGAGTACGACTTGGAGTGCGTCTGCTGCTTCGCCGGGCGTATACGAAGGTTACGATGGCAAGACCAACGCGCTCAAATGGAGCGCTACCGGCGTCGATTTGATCTTCGGGTCGAATTCCCAGCTGCGGGCACTCGCGGAGGTTTATGCCTGCGATGACGCGAAAGCGACATTCGTGAATGACTTCGTAGCGGCGTGGAACAAGGTGATGAATCTGGATCGTTACGATTTGGTGTAAACGCCGCAACGCCGGTCATCGCATCGTCATGCTTGCGCGTTGCTTTCGTCAGCGCGCAGGCGTCGGCGTGAAAGCCTTCCGCTACACTGCGTCCGACTATTTTCAAGGGTATTTTCATGATCAAGTTTGCATTCGCCGCCGCTGCGTTCGCGCAGCTGTTGCTCGCCAGTCCCGCTCACGCCGATCTGGCGCTAGCGACTTCGAAGGGCTGCACGGCGTGCCACCAGGTCGATAAAAAAGTTCTCGGCCCGGCGTACGGACAGGTCGCGGCCTGCTACGCGAATAACGACGTGAAGAAGTTGGCTGAGTCCAAAGCGATGCTGGTCAAGCATGTGAAAGAAGGCGGCGCGGGCACGTGGGGACCGATCCCGATGCCAGCGCATCCGGCGGTCGCCAACGAAGATGTGTCCAAAATCATCGATTGGGTGTTGGCGCAGAAGCCAATGGAATGCCCAAAAGAGTTCAAACCGAAGGCGTAAGAGAACTTCGTTTCGAGCTCAGGAAGGCCCGCTGATCGGCGACGACAGCGGGCTTTGTTTTGTCCGGAGAACCGACAAACTACAAAAAACTACAGGAGGCACAGTTGACGTGTAGTGTGACAACAATCGCGAGCTACAACTTTAAGCTAGACGGGCGTACGCAGAGGGGTTAAGCGCGAATTTTGCGCCTAGTTGACTATTGGGAAAATTGGGCTTTAGCCCCCATAAAGTGGAACGTTCAGCAAAAAGCTATTATGGCTCAAGGCTCACTCACGAGCAGATATTAAAGAAATGCATTTCCCCATGCCCAACGCGCATAACGCTGGGATGTAGCCGTTCGTAGCCTGAGCCTAAAATAGTGGTCCTGTGACGTGAACCCAATCGGTGCGCGTCGCGAAGCACCGCACACGGTCTAACCGATCAGTTGTCTGCGGCGACATTCTTCAATCGTCGCAACTCTACCTTTCGCTCTCCATGAATCAGCCCGAAACGCTCGCTACTTTGCAGGCTTCAGTCACAGCCCCCGCTTACGTCAAAAACATTCGCCTGCTAGCGTGGGTTCGCGAAATGGCCGCGCTCATGCAGCCCGACGCCATCCATTGGTGCGACGGCTCTGAGGCCGAATACAACCAGCAATGCGAAACCCTCGTTAAAGCGGGCACATTTAAAAAATTAAACGCGGCCAAGCGCCCGAACTCCTACCTCGCGCTCTCCGACCCATCCGACGTGGCCCGTGTTGAAGACCGCACGTTCATCTGTTGCGAGAAAAAAGAAAACGCCGGCCCGACCAACAACTGGGTTGCGCCCGATGAGATGCGCGCCACGCTGCGCCCCTTGTTCGCTGGTTGCATGAAGGGCCGCACGATGTACGTGGTGCCGTTCTCAATGGGCCCACTCGGCTCGCCCATTGCGCACATCGGCGTTGAGCTGTCTGACTCTGCCTACGTTGCCGTGAACATGAAGGTCATGACCCGCATGGGCAAGGGCGCGATTGAAGTGCTCGGCGAGTCTGGCGAATTTGTGCCTTGCGTACACACTGTTGGTGCGCCGCTCGCAGCGGGTCAGACCGATGTGACGTGGCCGAGCAACAAGACGAAATACATCGTGCACTACCCCGAAACGCGCGAAATCTGGAGCTACGGTTCGGGCTATGGCGGGAATGCATTGCTTGGCAAAAAATGCTTTGCGCTGCGCATCGCGTCGAACATGGGACGCAGCGCAGCTGCCGCAGACGGCACCGGTTGGTTGGCCGAGCACATGCTGATTCTTGGCGTTACCAATCCAGCGGGGAAAAAATATCACGTTGCGGCGGCATTCCCATCGGCCTGCGGCAAGACCAATTTCGCCATGCTCATCCCGCCCAAAGGTTTCGAGGGCTGGAAGGTCACGACGATCGGCGATGACATCGCGTGGATCAAACCCGGCAAAGATGGTCGTTTGTACGCGATCAATCCTGAGGCGGGTTACTTCGGCGTCGCACCGGGCACCAACACCAAGTCGAACTTCAACTGCATGGCGTCCATCGAGCACGACACCATCTTCACCAACGTCGCGCTGACCGATGACGGAGATGTATGGTGGGAAGGCATGACCAAAGAGGCACCAGCACATCTGATCGACTGGCAGGGCAACGAGTGGACGCCCGCCATCGCCCAAGAAACCGGCGCTAAAGCCGCGCATCCCAACTCACGCTTCACCGTCGCCGCAACAAACAACCCCGCGCTCGATAGCGAATGGGACAACCCGTCAGGCGTTGCAATTGATGCGTTCATCTTCGGCGGTCGTCGCGGCGCGACGATTCCGCTCGTCACCGAAGCGCGTGACTGGGTGGAGGGCGTCTACATGGCCGCCACGCTTGGCTCGGAAACCACCGCCGCGATCGCCGGTCAGGTCGGTGTTGTGCGTCGTGATCCGTTCGCGATGATCGCGTTCTGTGGCTACAACATGAGCGACTACTTCGCGCACTGGCTCGCGATGGGCCTGCGGATCGAAGCCGCGGGCGGCAAAGTGCCGAAGGTGTTCACTGTCAACTGGTTCCGCAAAGACGCTGACGGCAACTTCGTGTGGCCGGGCTTTGGCGACAATATGCGCGTATTGGATTGGATGCTGGGCCGCGTCGACGGTACAGCCGAGGGCAACGAGCACGCTTTTGGTATCACACCGGGCTACGATGATGTGAACTGGAACGGCTCCGATTTCAGCGAAGCAGACTACGCCAGCATCACCACGCTAGATCGCGCCGTAGGTGTCGCAGAGGTCAAGCTGCACGCAGAACTTTTCGAATTGCTAAAACACAATCTGCCGGCTGATTTGACGGCCACCAAAGGCAAAATCGAAGCTCGTCTCGCTCTTTGATTCGTTCGCGCTTGCTCCGGTAGTG
>JBDSYI010000378.1:0-2341 GCA_039925745.1 Casimicrobium sp.
GTGCATCGGGCGCGACCGGGCGCGAGCGAGGCGCAACGTCTGGCGATGTTGAAGCTGGCGGTTGCGGACGTTCCCGAACTCGCAGCGGATGATCGCGAACTCACGCGCGACACGCCGAGCTACACGGTGCTGACGCTGGCATCGCTCCGCGCAGAATTTCCCGCACGCCCGCTGATCTGGTTGATCGGCATTGATGCCTTCCTTCACCTCAATCATTGGTACGAATGGCCGCGACTGTTCGATCTGGCGCATTTTGTTGTGCTCAACCGGCCTGGGTATGCGGTCTCACAAGCGTTGTCACCGGTGCTATCTGAGGTCTGGCAAGGCCGTTTGACGCCCTCTGCGGCGGCCCTGTCAGAGACCACTCACGGCAGCATTTACCTGCACACCGTGACGCCGCAAGCGATTTCCGCAACCGATATTCGCAACACAATTGCCGCAGGCGCAGACGATAGAGCACTGGAATCGTTGCTCCCCGCGCCCGTGCTGGCCTATATTCGTGCGCATCAACTGTATCTGCCGGAGAATTCCCCTGCGCTATAACGCTCTAAACGTCCAGAAAGCCGCCGTCGCCGCCCTTGAAGATATCAAGGCCCGTGACATTACCGTGCTCGACACCCGTCCGCTGACGGCCATTTACGACACGCTCATCGTTGCCACCGCCGAGAGCGCGCGGCAAACCAAGGCGCTGGCGCGACATGTCAGCGACAAAGTAAAAGAGGCGGGCGGTCAGGTGCTCTCGATTGAGGGCGAAGGCTCGGGCGAATGGGTGCTGGTGGACTGCACCGAACTCGTCGTGCACATCATGCTGCCAACCACGCGCGCGCTGTACAACCTCGAAGAATTATGGACCGCGCCCAAGCCGATCAAACGCGTTCCCGCTGCGAAGGCTGCGGAACCTGCGGTTGCGGCCGCTCCGGTGGCTAAAGCTGCGACCAAAGCACCCGCCAAAAAGGCTGTTGCGAAGGCGCCAGTCGTTGACGCGGTTACGCCTCCGGTTGCTAAAGCTCCCGCCAAAAAAGCCGCCGCTGTGAAAGCGCCGGCGGCCAAGAAGCCTGCCGCGAAAAAGCCCGCCGCAGCAGTCATCAGCGAAGTCGCGAAAAAGCCAGCAGCGAAGAAACCGGCCGCAAAGAAGCCAGCGGTCAAAAAACCGGCCGCCAAAGCCAAAACAGTTGCCACAAAAACACCGGCAGTAAAAAAGCCTGCGGCAAAGAAAGTAGCAGCAAAGACCGTTGAGATTAAACGGCCGTCAGCGAAAGCACCCGCCGCCAAAGCGCCAGCCGCAAAGCGCCCGGTGACCAAGCCGTTGGTGATCAAACGACCTTCGGCCAAGAAAAAATCGACTTAACGTAGCGATACGGCCCGCCAGTGAAGCTGAAGCTCATTGCGCTCGGCCAAAACCAACCGGCCTGGGTAAACGACGGCGTCTCCGAATACGCAAAACGTTTCCCGGCCGAATGGCCGTTCGAGCTTTCGGAACTAAAGCCGGAAAAACGTGCCGCCAACCGAAGCACCGAGATCGTGTTGGCGGCCGAAGCCGAACGCATCCGAACACAAATTCCGAAGCAGGCTCTGGTCGTCGCGCTCGACGAACGCGGCGAGCAGTTAACGACGCGCGGCCTCGCCGAGCAGCTAAGCGGTTGGTCACGCGAGGCGCCCTGTGCAACCTTTGTGATTGGCAGCGCTGACGGCCTCGACGCTGCGCTCAAAGCACAGGCGCAGTTCCGCTTTGGCCTGTCCCGGCTCACTTTACCGCACGGCCTGGCCCGGATTTTTCTGGTCGAACAGCTCTATCGTGCGGTAAGCTTGTTGTCTGGACATCCCTATCATCGTGACTAGTTAATGTCGTTATTCGAATTCACTGCATGAACGAAATCTATCTCGCCTCTCGAAGCCCACGCCGTCTGGAGTTATTGCAACAGATGGGTGTGGCATGCAAGACCGTGCTGCTGCGCGAAGAAACCAGTCGTTCGCGCGATGTGGATGAGTCGCCACTCGCCAGCGAAAATCCGTTTATCTACGTCGAGCGCATGGCCAAAATGAAGGCCGAGATCGGAAGCCTTCGCGCAAAGCAACGTGCGCTGCCGAAGATGCCGCTGCTCGGTGCCGACACCATCGTCGTTTTTAACGGCACGATCTTCGGCAAACCGAGCGATCCCGCCGATGCGCGACGCATGTTGAAGCTGCTCTCCGGGACTACGCATGAAGTTCTAACCGCAGTGGCCGTCACCGATGGCACGCAGATGCTGCACGACACCTGCGTGTCGCGCGTGCGCTTTCGTGACATCACGGAAGGCGAGATCAACGGCTACATCAATACCAGCGAACCGATGGGCAAAGC
>JBDSYI010000379.1:0-14045 GCA_039925745.1 Casimicrobium sp.
TCGGTGGCGATAGGGCCAGCGTCGTCGATTGGGCGACCGAGCACATCCATGATGCGGCCGAGAGTGGCCTTACCGACAGGCACCGAAATGCCGATGCCGGAGTTGTTGATTTTCATGCCGCGACGCAGACCGTCGGACGCGCCCATGGCGATGGTACGCACCACGCCGTCGCCCAGCTGCTGCTGCACCTCGAACGTGAGACCAACTTCGACACCCGCGTGATTCGCGGAGCTGTCGAGCGTCAGTGCGTCGTAAATTTTCGGCATCGCGCTACGTGGGAACTCAATGTCCACCACCGCGCCGATGCACTGAACGATACTGCCTTGATTCGTGCTCATCGTCTTATCCTGTTTTTCAATAACTAATCAATTGTTTGGGATCAACCGACGGCCGCAGCGCCGCTGACGATCTCGGAAAGTTCTTTGGTAATCGCAGCCTGGCGGGCCTTGTTGTACGAGAGTTGCAGCTCGGCGATCACTTCTTTGGCGTTGTCGGACGCAGCCTTCATCGCCACCATGCGTGCTGATTGCTCAGACGCCATGTTCTCGGCGACGGCCTGATAGACAAGCGCCTCAACGTATCGAACTAAAAGCTCATCAACTACCGACTGCGCGTCGGGCTCGTAGATGTAGTCCCAGCTGTAAGCCTGTTTCTCAGCATCCGATTGCTCGAACTTGTCTGATGTCAACGGCAGCAATTGCTGGACGACCGATTCCTGTTTCATCGTGTTGATGAAGCGGGTGTAGGCCAAATAGACTGTATCGACTTCGCCTTTTTCGTAAGCGTCGAGCTGAAGCTTGACAGCACCGATCATCTTCTCAAGATGCGGCGTGTCGCCTAGCCCAATGACGTGCGAGACGACCTGCGCGCCAAGGCGATTCATGAAGCTGAAGCCCTTGTTGCCGATCGCCGTAACCTGCACCTTTGAGCCAGCCGCTTCGAACTCCTTGAACTTGGCGACAACCGCACGCAGGATGTTGGTGTTCAAGCCACCACACAAGCCTTTGTCTGTCGTCACCACGATCATGCCGACCTTGTTAGCACCGGTGTGCTTGATCAGGAAAGGGTGACGGTACTCTGGATTCGCGCCGGACATATGGGCAGCAATGTTGCGCACCTTGTCGGCGTAAGGACGAGCCGCGCGCATCCGTTCCTGCGCTTTGCGCATTTTGGAGGCGGCGACCATTTCCATCGCCTTGGTGATCTTCCGAGTGTTTTGAACACTCTTGATCTTGGTTCTAATCTCTTTTGAGCCAGCCATGATTTGCTTTCCGGCTTCTAGTAGGAACCGTTGGCTTTGAAGTCTTTCATTGCAGCCGTGAGTGCAGTCTCGTCATCTTTCGGCAAATCTTTGCTGTCTTCGATGCGTTTGGTCAGGTCAGCGTACTTAGTCTGCATGAACTTATGCAGCGCTTTTTCGGCCGCCAATGCTTTAGCCACTGGCACGTCGTCGAAGAATCCACCGTTGACACCGAACAGCGTGAACGCCATTTCTGAAACCGACAATGGCGCGTATTGAGCCTGCTTCATGAGCTCGGTCACCAAACGGCCACGCTCCAATTGCTTTCGGGTCGCTTCGTCAAGATCGGAGGCGAACTGCGCGAATGCAGCCAACTCGCGATACTGAGCGAGGGCCAGACGAACACCGCCGCCGAGCTTTTTAATGATCTTGGTTTGAGCGGCGCCACCGACGCGAGACACCGAAATACCGGCGTTAATCGCGGGACGGATACCGGCGTTGAACAGGTCGGTTTCAAGGAAGATCTGGCCGTCGGTAATCGAAATCACGTTGGTCGGAACGAATGCAGACACGTCACCCGCCTGCGTTTCGATGATTGGCAGCGCGGTTAACGAACCGGTCTTGCCTTTGACGGCACCCTTGGTGAACTTCTCGACGTAGTCTTCGTTCACGCGAGCAGCGCGCTCAAGCAGGCGGCTGTGGAGATAGAACACGTCGCCAGGGAACGCTTCGCGGCCTGGAGGACGGCGCAGCAACAAGGAAATTTGACGATACGCCACGGCCTGCTTCGACAGATCGTCGTAAACGATCAAAGCGTCTTCACCGCGATCGCGGAAGTATTCGCCCATGGTGCAGCCAGCGTACGCCGACAGGTATTGCATCGCCGGCGAATCAGACGCCGTCGCGGCAACTACGATGGTGTAATCCATCGCGCCTTTTTCTTCGAGCTTCTTGACCAGCGTAACAACGGTCGACGCCTTTTGACCGATAGCGACATACACGCAGACGAGATCTTTGCCCTTCTGGTTGATGATGGTGTCGATAGCAACCGCCGTCTTACCCGTTTGCCGATCACCAATGATCAGCTCGCGCTGACCGCGGCCGACCGGCACCATCGCGTCAATCGACTTCAGGCCGGTTTGCACTGGCTGTGACACTGATTTACGCGCGATCACGCCCGGTGCGACCTTTTCGATCACGTCGGTTTCTTTGGCGTTGATCGGGCCTTTGCCGTCGACGGGTTCGCCGAGGGCGTTGACCACGCGGCCGATCAGCTCACGGCCGACTGGCACCGAAAGAATGCGTCCAGTGGATTTAACGGTGTCGCCTTCGGTGATGTGCTCGTAAGAGCCCAAAATCACGGCGCCGACGGAGTCGCGCTCAAGGTTCAATGCGAGTCCGAACGTATTGCCGGGGAACTCCAACATTTCGCCTTGCATCACGTCTGCTAGGCCATGCACGCGGCAGATACCGTCGGTCACCGAGACCACCGTGCCCTGGGTCCGCACTTCGCTGCCAACATCAAGATTTGCGATCTTGGCTTTAATCAGTTCGCTGATTTCAGAGGGATTCAAATTCATTACTTTTTCTCCAGAGCCGGAGCGAGTTATTGTGAATTAACTTTCATGATTTGGGGTCTTTCGAAAATCATGAAAGTTAGTGGGTCTCGTTACGCCTTGATTTGGCGTGACATCTTGTTCAATTGACCAACGACGGTGCGATCAATCACCTGATCGCCGACGATGATTTTGGCGCCACCGATGAGCGTGGGATCGACTTCTTCCACGATATCGATTTGACGGGCGTATCGCTTTGCGAGCGCGCCTTTCATTTCATCGCGTTGCTGATCAGTCAGCGGAAAAGCCGAGACAATCGTCGCACGAGCGACGTTATCGTTGCTGCGCTTTAACGCCTGAAAGTGCTCGTTGATTTGCGGCAACAGCTTGATGCGGTCCGCATCGAGCAGCACATTGACAAAGCTCGTCGTGTCAGCATCTAGCTTATCGCCCATCACAGTGGTGAACAGCGACTGCTTTTGCTCGACCGAGAGCTTGGGGTTGTCAACCGCCGCCGACACTTTGGCATCAGACGCGACCGCTGCCAGAAGGCTCAACGTGTCGGCCCATTTCGGCAACGCGCCGCCGTCGCGGGCAAGCGCGAACGCCGCTTCTGCGTACGGACGGGCGATGGTCGCGAGTTCAGCCATGGTTACAGCTCAGCCTTCAACTGCCCCAACAGATCCGAATGGACTTGCGGGTTAATTTCACGCTTGAGGATTCGTTCAGCACCGGCAACGGCCAGGTCAGCCACGCGATCACGTAACTCTGCTTTGGCTTTCACCGAGAGTTGAGCGATTTCGTCTGCCGCCATTTGCTTTTCGCGATCACCGGCGGCTTTTGCCTCGCCTTTGGACGCGTCAATGGTGGCGGTGCGTTGCTTTTCAGCCAGAGCAACAATCTCAGAGGCCTTGGCTTTAGCTTCGGCGACGATTTTGTCGACTTCTATCTGTGCCGTCGCTAGCGAGGCTTTGCCCTTTTCGGCTTCAGCAAGTCCGTCAGCGATCTGACGACGACGGCTTTCAATGGCGTTAGCCAGTGGCGGCAGTACAAACTTGTACGTGAAGAAGATGAAAATGCCAAAACCGATCGCTTGCAACAGCAAGGTCATGTTGATGTTCATGACATCGACCTTTCTTTGTGTTCGTTAATCGGAAGAAATTGCTACGAAACGAGTCGAGCGATTACTTCGCGACGGCGTTCAATACGCCAAGCAATGGGTTCGCAAACGCGAGCAACAGTGCAATACCAACACCAATAATGAACGATGCGTCGATCAGGCCGAGCAACAGGAACACTTTACCTTGCAGCTGTGGGATCAGTTCAGGTTGGCGAGCAGCCGATTCCAGGAACTTGGAGCACATGATGCCCACACCGATACAGGCGCCAATAGCGCCGAGACCTACGATGAGGCCGATTGCGATTGCGGTGTAGCCCTGAACAGAGGCCAGAACCATCATTTTTTGGATTGCTTCCATGATTTTTCCTTTAACAGTATCGAAGTGAAGTTGAGGTTAGAAACGGATGTAAGAACGAATAAAACGTATGCGAAATCAGTGATGTTCGTGCGCCATCGCCATGTAAACAGCGGTGAGCATCATGAAGATGAAGGCTTGCAGGGCAACGATCAGGATATGGAAGATCGCCCAACCTGCGTGCAGCAGACCGCCGACCAGTGCGCCGCCAATGCCGGCCGCGCCAAGCATGGCGATCAGCAAAAAGATGATTTCGCCTGCGTACATGTTGCCGTACAGTCGCAACGCGAGCGAGAGCGGCTTTGAGATGAGCTCGATCATCTGGAACAGGAAGTTGAGCGGCCACAACAGTGGGAAGCTGCCAAACGGCGTGCAGAACAATTCGTGCACGTAGCCGCCGAAACCCTTGGCCTTGACGCTGTAAATGATCACCAGACCAATGACGGTGAGTGACAGCGCGAGCGTGGTGTTGATGTCGCTGGTTGGCACCGGTTTCCAGCTATGGATATGAAGAACATTCTCCATGAAGCCGGCGAAATAATCGATTGGCAGGAAGTCCATCGCGTTCATCAGGATGACCCAGACGAAGACCGTGAAAGACAAGCCGACGATGAAACGGCGGTCGCCGCTCGAAAAGATGTCTTTAACCTGACCATCGACAAAGTCGTAGACCAGTTCGAAAAACGCTTGAGCCTTACCCGGCACGCCGGTGGTGACCGCGCGCGAAATCAGAAACAGCAGACCAAATGCCAGCACGCCTAAAATCATCGAGGTCACGACTGTGTCTACGTGAACGGTCCAGAAGCCGCCACCCGGCTGCACGTTGTGCACGAGGTTAGCCAGATGATGCTGGATGTATTCGGTGGGCGTTTGCGCCGCTTGGCTGGCTTCGGACATAGTGTTCTCGTGTTACGTCTTGCTAGTCAGTTGTTCAATTTGTTACCGGTACCGGTAAGCAACGCTGCTCGCCACGCCAGTAAAGTCACCAAAAATGTCGTAAACATTGCCGGGATTACCAGCGCATCGTAGAACTTGATGATGATGCCGAGCTGAACGGCGATAAACACAAGTTTCACGATTTCCGCCCGAAGGATCGACCACAGGCCTGTTCCGTTCGAGTGGCGTAAACCAAAATTTGCTACGAACACATAGATCAGCGAGGCGAAGACGTTGGTCAAGCCGCCCAAGATGGCGGACACTGCTCCATGCTCCCCCGAGATGAACCCTGCGATCACAGCGAACCCGACGGTAATGCCCAATTGCCAATAAAGCATTCGGACGATATTCGGGTTTTGCAGACTGATGTCACTCAACATAGCGAACTAACAAAACGAGATTTCCATGAAGACTGTGCGCCGATGATTTGGCGCACGGTGGTTTCCTGTAGTTTCTTGTTGCCAGCGACGATTTGAGTAACGTCAATCCAACAAAGCCAACAATTATAGTCAGCGAATTGCTTTTGTTGCAACGCACAAATTTCATGAGTCTTGCGTTTCATCAATACGATCATTGATCAGCTTTTCGCTGAAACGGCGCTCTCCTTGGGGCTATTCCTCTATTTGTGCGCTAGTCGACATACGACTTAATCAACGTCTAGCCCTTGATCAGCAGTCCTTCCAGCAAAAAGCCAATGAACTCCGGAGTGCAATTCAGGCCCCCCAACGATGCGGCAATCGCACCAAACCCTGCTCGCGAGAATCGCCCAGCACCGTGAAATCGCGCTCAACGGTGTCGTAAACACGCATACCTTCCGGGTCCATCGCGTGGGCCCGCAATTTGTACGCCGCAGGCAGCAAGGACCATTCCGTGAAAGTAAGCGCAAACTCAAACGCACCAGAGCCAGCACCGCGAAGCGCAAAACCGTCAATCTCGGAGGTCGTGCCGTAAACCGGCGTGCCGTCCATACGCACGATGCCAAGCGCGACTTGCGGTCGCCGCCCGTCCCTGCTTTTGATGCGGCCACGAACCGTCATTCCGGTCATCGTGATGTCAGTCAGCTGCAAATCGGTCACCGCATATTGACCCAGCGTCGATGCGTCGCGATCATCATTCGCTAACGCAGCCTGCTTCGCGCCTGCCCGCTTCGCCTCATGAAACGCCTGATAGGCAATTGACACATCGGCGGAAGATCCGACCATACGCATCGCGCCGTGATCAAGCCACACCGCGCGATGCGTGAGTTTTTTGACGTGGTAGAGCGAATGCGAAACCAGCAGCAGCGTCCCACCGTCGGCCAGGTAGCGCTCCATCCACGAGATGCATTTGTTTTGGAACGATTCGTCGCCCACTGCGAGCACTTCATCGGTAATGAGCAAGTCCGGTTTCAGCGCGGTCACCAGCGCAAACCCGAGGCGCACCACCATGCCACTGGAGTAGGTTTTGATCGGTGCGTCAATGTGTTCGCCAATGTCGGCGAATGCGATGATCGAATCGAGCTGTGCCGCGAATGCAGCACCCGTCAATCCCTGCAACGCCGCCGATAGTTTCAGGTTTTCGCGACCTGTGTATTCAGGATGAAAGCCTGCGCCTAGCTCAAGCAATGCGCCAACCGTGCCGATACGTTTGGCGCTGCCAGCACTCGGTTGCAGCACGCCCGCGATGATTTTCAGCAGCGTTGATTTGCCCGCACCGTTTTCGCCCACGAGCGCAAACGACTCGCCGCGACGCACAATGAAATCAATATCCGTTAAAGAGTGAAATCCGTCGGTAGACGGCTTTGCCATCAGAAGCCGTGCCAGCGCCGCAAAGCCAGCGCCGTGTCGCCCGATGCGCGGAAAAGTTTTGCTGACGTGACTGACGTTGAGCAGAATTTCGCTCATAAATAATCATCCACATGCGGCGCAACGCGCTTGAAAAACGCATAGCCCAACCATGCAATCGCAGCACCACCGGCAAGCAGCGCAGCGTCCACCCACGACGCGCCAGCCCCAGAAAGATAGGTGTCATGCATGCGAGCGATCAGATGCGTGAACGGATTGGCCATTACGCCGTCCCGATACGCCGCAGGAATCGACTCAATGCCATATTGAATACCGCAGACAAACGAGAGCAGCATGAACAGCGGCCCCAGCATGCCTTCGATGTCGCGCACCAAAATTTGCGCTGTCGACACAATCCACGCGAACCCGAGCGCCGCGAAAAAGAGCGCAAGCCATGCTGGCAGCGAGAACAGAATCCCACTCAAATGCATCTTGAAACCGAGCAGCGCGAACAGAATCACGATGACCGTCAACGCCAGCCAGTTCAACGTGAACGTAACCAGCACGGTAGATAGCGGCACAAACGCGCGCGGCAACGCAGTCTTCGTAATCAACGATGCTTGAGCAATGAGGCTCGTCGCGCCGCGCGTCACGCTCTCGGCAAACGCAAGCCACGGCCATAAGCCCACGGCCAGAAACGCCACATAACTGTCGCCATACTGCACCGGAACTGGCGCACGCATGAAGAGCCCGAACACCAGCGCATAAACACCCAGCGACAACAGCGGTTGCGCCAGCCACCAGATGGGCGACAGCACACCGCCGAGAAAGCGATTTTTTACTTCGCGTTCGACGAGGGCACGAAAGAGCGGGTTACGAATCATCCGGCGAGTACAGTGCGCACTTCTTCCGCCAACGCATCATTTGACGCTGCGATGATGGTGCCATCGCTTGAAAGCGAGAGCGGTCGACCCGCCCAATCAATCGCTACGCCGCCCGCCTCAACGATCGGATTTACCAGCGCTGCAAAATCTACCGTTTTTAGCCCCATCTCGACGACCAGATCAACGTGCCCCGAAGCGACGAGCGCGTAGTTGTAGCAGTCGCCACCGTAGTAAATGCCCTTGCAAGCCGCCTTCAATCGCGCAAACGCAGCCGCGCCGTCGCCCGTAAACTGTTCTGGCGCGGTGACCAGCAAAATCGTCTCCGACAGCGGTTTGCGTTTGCTGTTCACCCGCATCGGCGCGCCGTTGAACCACGCGCCCGAGCCCTTTACGCCGATCCATCGCTCATCCGTAATCGGCTGGTCAATTACACCCAGCATGGGTTCACCCTGATGCATCAGCGCGATCAGCGTGCCGAATTGCGGCTTGCCGCAGGTGAACGCTTTGGTGCCATCAATCGGGTCAAGCACCCACACCCATTCAGCCGCCAGGTTCACGCTGTCGTGTTCTTCACCCAGAATGCCGTGGGTCGGATATTCACGCGCAATTTCTTCGCGCATCCGCGTTTCGATTTCCATATCGGCCAGCGTGACCGGCGTCGCGTCCGGCTTGTCGATGATGGTCAAATCAGACCGGAAATACCGTTTCGCGATCGGACGGGTCACGTCGGCAAGGTGCTCGGCAAATGCTTTGTATTGAAGAAGGCGGCTCATATCGACGATAATTTTCGCTGATTGCAGAATCCGTTTGCCATTTGGCTGTCATCCTGAGCGAAGCTAAGGACCAGCTGGCATGTGGACGAAGCTTAAAAAAGCGCCACAGCAAGCACCACCTGATGTTTCGCTTCGCTCAACATGACAACTATGGAAATTCACTCATGACCATCAAAATCGGCGACAGCCTCCCCGCAGCCACCCTCACCGAATCCGCCGGTCAGGACGAAGCAAAAAATTGCCCAATGCCACCGATGCCGGTTGACATCGCAGCGCTCGCCGCTGGCAAGAAAATCGTGATCTTTGGCCTGCCGGGCGCATTCACACCCACTTGCTCAGCGCAACACGTTCCTGGCTACGTCAAACACTTTGATGCGCTCAAAGCTAAAGGCGTTGACGAGATCATCTGCATGGCAGTCAATGATGGTTTCGTCATGGGCGCTTGGGGTCAAACCCAAAACGTCGCCGGCAAAGTACGCATGCTGGCCGACGGCTCCGCTATGTTTACCAAGGCGCTCGGCCTTGAGCTCGACCTAACGGCAAAAGGCATGGGCGTTCGCTGCCAGCGCTTCTCGCTGCTCGTTGATAACGGCGTGGTGAAGCAAGTCAACGTTGAAGGCGTCGGGCCGGCAAACTGCTCGTTTGCTGAGAACATGCTGGCGCAACTGGGCTAGTTTTTATGAAGGCATCCGCCAACGCGGATGCCAGCCACTTGCCGAGCGCTGCGGCCTCGGCATTGCAATCGAACGCAGAATCGCGACCTTTCGCACCCGCCGTTGCAATTGATTTCGGAACCATTCAAGCACCTCTGATTGTGTCTGCTTCGATGCGGAAAATCCGTATCATGCAGTTTCTGTTCACGCCCAACGATCATCCATGTTGCAACTCCCCACCGACAAATACCTCGCGCTGCGCGTCATTCCCATGCCAGCTGACGCCAACGCCAACGGCGACATTTTCGGTGGCTGGATCATGTCGCAGGTGGATTTGGCAGGCAGCATCCCGGCGGTGCGCCGCGCCAAGAGCCGCATCGCGACGGTTGCAGTCAATCAGTTCGTGTTCAAGCAGCCCGTTCAGATTGGCGACGTGGTGAGTTTTTATGCAACGGTCAAGCGCGTGGGTCGCACGTCGATTACGGTTGATGTTGAGGTTTATTCGGAGAGGAATCGCGGCACCGTCGTGGTAAAAGTCACGGAGGCGGAATTGACGTATGTGGCGATTGGGCCGGACGGTCATTCGCGTGCTCTGCCGCCGCAAGACGACACGGTATTGGTGTAGCCATGAGCGCGCTTCGCGCTGCGGTCGTCATCGCTTTCTTGCTAGCTGCCAGTTTCGCCAACGCTGAAGTGGTCACCATTCCGGCCGACCATATTGCCGAAAGCAAAACGCTGCGCGGGCAGTGGTTCACGCCGGACGCGAAGATTGCCACTGGCGCGACGGCAATTCTTTTGCACGGCTGCGGTGGGCTCGGAGCGAAAGGTGGGTTGAACGCGCGGCATAAGGCGGCGAAAGACTGGTTTCTTGATCGCGGCATCGCAGTGCTTTTTCCTGAAAGTTTTACGTCGCGCCGCTTTGAAGAAGTCTGCACGATAAAAATGCAGTCGCGAACCATTCGGCAAATCGACCGCGTAAGAGATGTGATGGCGGCGCACGCGTGGCTCAAGGCGCAGTCGGGCATTGGTGCCAAGAAAATCATGCTGCTCGGCTGGTCGCATGGCGGCTCGACGGTGCTCGCCACGCTGACCCATCGCGCGCCGTTTGGTGAGTTCAGCGACGACGTTAAATTCGTCGAAGCGATTGCGTTTTATCCCGGTTGTTCGTCGTTCGCCAAGGACTCCGCACCGAACAAAATTTCGTCACCACTCACGGTGCTGATGGGCGATGCCGACGACTGGACGCCCGCCGCGCCGTGCGTCACCTTCGTATCGCGACTCAAAAACAACGACCAGCCCGCGACCATCACGCTCTACCCCGGCGCGTATCACGACTTCGACAATCCAGCGGGCAAACAGCGTGTGCTCAGCAATGTGCCCAACGGGGTGAATGTCGGCAAAGGTGTCACCGTCGCGCCCGATGCAAAAGCGCGGGAAGACGCGATGGCAAAGATTGATGCGTTGTTGAAAGCGCGCGGATTGAGCGCCGTGCGTCCGACCAATATTTCTAGTGAACGTCCCTCGAGCGGCGGCTGATCCAGCTGTCCGCCTAAGTTTCGGCAGCGCTTACCTTCGCATCCTCCGGCGTGAACGAGAGCATGCGTTCGAGCACCTCGGTGCGATGGCGATGCGGCGTGGTGATTGCGTAAAAACGCTCCTGCAACTGCGGGACGTGGCCGACCCGAATCAGGCTGCCTGAACGCAGCTCATCCTGAACCACCACCTCAGGCAGCACCGTGAGCCAGCCGCTGTCTCGCGCAATCAGTCGCAGCATTGCCATATCGTCGACCTCGGCGCGCAGACGCGGCGTCACGCCAGCGGAAACGCACAGCGCATCAAATTGCGCCCGCAGCGCGTGTCGCGGACCCGGCAGCGCGATATCGACACCATCCAGATCCTCGGGCACGCGCAAACTGAGCGCCGTCCACTTGCCCGCAGGCCCGACCAGCGAGATCGACTGACTTCCGAGAAATCGGCAATGCAGCGGCCGATCTGGGTCGACCGGCACCGTTTCGTTAGCCAGCACCACGTCAAGCTGATGTTGCACCAACCGCGCCAGCAGGCCATCAAGCAGGCCCGATTCCAGCGTCAGCACCATCGAGGGGTCTAGCAGCAGCGGACGAATCCAGTTCTCCTGATAGTTGCGCGACATCGTGGCCACGCTGCCCACGCGCAGCCGCGTCACCCCTTCGCTTCGGCCCTGTAGGCGACCCAGCATTTCCTGACCCAAACCAAAGATGTTTTCCGCGTACGACAGCACCAACTGCCCCGTATCCGTCAACGCGAGACGCCGACCTTCGCGAACAAATAACGCGTCGCCCAATCGGTCTTCCAGTTGACGGATTTGCGCTGAGACGGCCGACTGCGACGTGTGCAGATCTTGCGCGGCGCGCGTGAGGTGACCGATCTTGGCGACGCGCCAAAAGTAGAAGAGATGGTGAAAGTTGAGTTGCTCCAGATTCATTGTTCGTTTTTTACGATGTTTTCGTTCTTATCAATGTAATTTACAGAATCATTCAAAGCAAGCAACATATCGGTATTCCAGTTTTGTTGATAGTGACCGCGATGGATACATCGAATTTCCTGCCTTATCTGTCATATGTCAGCGCGATTGCGCCCGCCGCGCTTATGGGTGTCGCCGCGCTCGTCGCACCCATAAGCCACGCGAACAATGCGCTGTGCTGGCGACAGTTTCACGTGCTTTCAGCCGCTACTCTGCTCTGCGCGTTGGTGACGGCAGTGCTGTCGTGGACACCGATGACGCTGGTTCACCGTACACCTTCGCTCCCGGTGCTCTCGTGGCTGGCAGTGACGCCGTTTGGAACGTGGGTTGCGGTGCTGGTACAACTGTTGGGCACCGTCATCGGCAGGTTCTCCTCGCGATATCTACAAGGCGAGCCGGGCGTGCCGCGATACGTGGCGGCGCTGTCTGGCGTGTTGACAGCGGTGCACGTGTTGCTGCTTGCAAATCATTGGGTCGTTTTAGTGATTGCGTGGGCGTTAGTCGGCGCGGCACTGCGGCCACTGCTTTGCTTCTATCCAGACCGCCCGTTTGCGCTGTTAGCAGCCCATAAAAAGCGCGTCACGGATCGCTTGGCCGACGGGCTGCTGGTGACGGCGGCCACGTTGGCCTGGTGGCAAGTCGGCAGCGGCAGTCTGTCGGACTTGTGGCAATACCTGGCGATCAATGGTGCTTCGACACCGCTGCAAATAAGCGCGATTTGCTTAGTGCTTGCGGTGATGCTGCGCACCGCGTTGCTCCCGATGCACGGCTGGTTAATTCAGGTCATGGAGGCGCCAACGCCGGTGTCGGCGCTGCTACATGCGGGCGTGGTCAATCTGGGTGGTTTCGTGCTAATCCGGTTTGCGCCATTGCTGGACGCGGCTCCGGTAGCGCGTTGGTTATTAGTCGCTTTTGGATTGGCAACGGCATTGCTCGCGGGCATGGTGATGCTGACCCGCGTCAGCATCAAAGTGCGACTGGCGTGGTCTACCGTTGCGCAGATGGGTTTTATGGTGCTTGAATGCGGCTTGGGGCTCTATACGCTCGCGGCGCTGCATCTGATCGGCCATTCGCTCTACAAAACGTACGCGTTTCTGTCCGCTTCCACGGTGGTACAGCAGACGAAGTTGCGCATGATGCGTGGTGATGCGGTGCCATCGCTAGCGAGCCTGATCGCTGCGCCCGCGCTTGCCGCCGGCATCGTGGCGCTGGTTCACTGGGGCGTTGGTGCTGTGTCGTGGCCGTGGTGGTGGAGTGGCGTGCTGGCGCTTGCCTGGTCGCCCTCGCTGTGGATGCCAGTAGCGACGGAGAACTACGCCGCGACGTACTGGTGGCGCGGCCTTGCAGCCGTCGGTATGTTGCTGGGATTGGTAGCGCTCGCGTTTTTGCTGCATCACGTTCCGCTTGGCGTGAGTGACGTGCCCAATCACAACGCTGGCGTGGTGACGCTGATCGGGATGGCGTTGGTTTATGTCTGGTTGTGTGCACTACAACGGCATCCAGAACGCTTCGTTAGCTGGCGTCGCTGGACTTACGCCGGGTATTACGTCGATGAGCTTTTCACACGCCTCACACTGCGCATGTGGCCGACGCACTGGAGCCCCGCTGGCAACCCTCAGCGCCGCGTCGCGCCGCTCGCGGTCGCTGCGGTCGCCGCCACCACCTCTGCCACCGCTGCTGCACCCAAATGAGCGATTCACCGGAAAACATAATGAACACCATGACACTTGACCCCATCGCTAACACCGTAGAAAGCGTAAGCACGCACGCTCACCCGTCCATCCGTGTTTCGACGAGCATGGAGACTCGTATAGAGACGGCATGCGAGCAAGCGTGTGCAGCTATTGCACCCGCATGGCCACTCGAGCGAGCCATTGCGGTCAATCCGCACTGGGCACGTGTGTCGCGTCCAGTGCGTGAGGTCGCTGCGCGCATGGCGGTGCTGGGCGGGATCGACGTATTTCCGTCGCGCAGCTACGTGCAACAGGCGTGGCGCGAGGGGCGCATCACTGAACCCGACCTGGCGTATGCGTTGCGCACACTCGACGCCGCACGCGAGGCGAGACTGACTGCCGAGCAATGTGTTGCCGCCTTAATCGATGCGCCGCACATCACCCGTTTGCCTTTGTTGATTGATGTGCTCGACGATGCCCCACAGCGGCATACCCGGCTATCGTGGCGGCAGGCAATCACGCATCAGGTCAGTCAGACCTGTGCCGCGTATTTCGACGAGCAACAGGCGGACTGGCAACCCGAGCGCGG
>JBDSYI010000380.1:0-8063 GCA_039925745.1 Casimicrobium sp.
GACCTTCCGTGAGTTTTGCCCAGAAGAACATGCCGCCGTGGGGCTGGTTGAATTCGATGGCTGGCCCGAGTTCGCGACGCAAACATTCGGCCATCACGCGGGCGCGTTCGGCATAGGTGGTGCGCACAGTGTTAAGCGCACCCTCCAGGCGGCCCATCGTCAGGTATTGCGCGGCGGTGGCTTGCGTCAGGTTACTGGTGTGAGCGTCGCTGAATTGTTTGCACATCGTTGCGTTGGCAAGCAGCGCGGGCGGCGCAATCATCCAGCCGACACGCAGGCCGGGTGAGAGGATTTTGCTCATGCTGCCGCAATGCGCTAGCCAGTCGCGCGAGCCAGGAACGCCGTCGCTTAACGCGAGCATCGACGGCGGCGGCGGCGTCCCGAAATACAGCTCGCCGTACGGGTCGTCTTCGACGATTAACGTCTTCGTACGCGCGGCGATTTCAAGAATGCGTTTGCGTCGTTCGAGCGAGAGCATCGCGCCGCTCGGGTTGCCGAATGTGGGGATTAGGTAAACGAACTTGGGTTTCAGCTCGTCGATCATGGCTTCAAGCTTGTCAACCTGCACGCCGTCCGCGTCAATCGGCACGGTATGAATGTCCGCGCCGTAAAGGCGGAAACATTGAATGGTGGCGAGAAATGTTGGCGCTTCGACAATAACTTTGTCGCCCGGCGAGATCATCGTTTTGCCGATCAGGTCCAGCGCCTGCTGGCTGCCGGTGGTGATGATGAGCTGCTCCGGCGTGACCGACGCGCCCTTGTTCTGCATGAAGGCGGCCGCCTGCTCGCGCATCGGTCCGTAACCTTCGGTCGCGCCATATTGCAGTATCGCGCCAGGGTTCGCACTAAGCACTGCGTCGGCGGCCATGCGAATGCCCTCCGCGTCAAACAGCGCCGGGTCGGGGAAGCCGCCGGCAAAGCTAATGATGCCGGGTTTGCCCAAAAGCTTGAACAGCTCGCGGATGGCGGAGGTTTCTACGTTTTGAAGGCGGTCGGCGAATTGCATGGCGCGGGTTGGTGCTGGGGATTTATGGATGCTAGCTAAACGGCGGCTGGACTGTTTAAGCGTAGCTTTCTGGTGGAAGTTTGCGATCAGCTTTTTCGTTTATGAACCATTTAATGTGGGCTAGATCGCCGAAATATCAAATTTCGACTTTTAATAATTTACTGCCTAAGCCCTCGTCAATTGGTCGAATCAAGAGAAAGCTAATTGGCCTGTTGAATCGAAAACTGTGTACCTCACGTAACGCGCGACCGTTCCCGCATCGTAGTTCATCGCGATTCGCAAAAGATGAAGTGACGACCGTCACGATCTCGCAACGGGTGCTGCGTGTGTGGTTTCAGTTTGTCACGCAGAACTTGACACCTTCGCCATCCCAACCTAGCCCGACGAAACTGGTGTAGAGCGCAAGGTTGGCGGTGAAGCGATGGTTCGGGTTGTCGGGGAATTTCGCTTGTCCGCGAAAGAGCCGATACACCGGCGTTTGTCCTGATGCGCAACCGCCTGAGGCACCCTCGCTTGCGGGCGCAAAAGCGAACGAGTCGATTCCTTCGTTGAAGGGCAGGCGCGGAGCCTGAGCGTTGGTTGGGTTCAGGTTGGCCAGTGCGGCCTTTTCGGCGGCGACAACTGTGTAAAAGTGCGATCCTCGCGAGTTGCTGCGTGCGACCTGATCAAAATAATAACGCGAGAGTCCGAGTGCGCCTGCAGGCGGTGAGGAGTAGACGTTGAACGAGTTGCCGGTACGCGTCCAACCAGCAAGTGAGTCGATCAACGCAATATCGCCAGGTCGCGACGAAATGAAGTAATAGTCGAGCGCGCTGTTATAGAACTCGACCATCGTTCGCTTTTCCCCGGACGAGGAGCTGGAGATGTACTGGGTGGCGAAGCTCTGAAACACCGTATAGGCTTTCTTTGGCGTTCCATCGGCGCGGAATAGGCTCACGCCGACAAGTGATGTGAGAAAGTCGCTGTTGTAATCAGCGTTGTCTGGATCAACATGCACCCAATACAGGCCCTTGACCGAAGCGTTGCTGTAGCCAATGCGCAGGAGCCCGTCAGCCCACTGGGCTTGCGCCTGTTCGGTCAGACCCTCACGCCAGAAAAACTGAGCGGAAATACCGTAGTTGTCGGACCTGGTGCTGTATCCGGTCTCGCCGATGTAAACAGGAAGGCGGAAGGTGTCGGCGTAGGCCTGAAGGATTTCGCTCTGGCGCTGCAAATCTACCGGGGCAAAAACCGTGGCGTACTGCATTTCCAGCCCCAGAAAATCCGGAGTCATGCCGTTGTGAATGAGGTAATTCAGAACGTCCATGCTGGAAAAGTACTCGCCGTTGGGAACTGGGTTCAATTGGTAACCGACATAAGCTGCGGCACTCATATAGATTCCAAAAGCCTTAGTGGGCGCAGCTGCGCGCGCGCCAGCGAACGACTGCCGCGTCAGGTCGGCGATTTGCACTAGAGTCCGCCCCTTCGTGGACAGTTCTGGTTCGGTGTGCGGATAGATCGACGCTATCTTGTCCTTGTAGCGTTGGACGACGACTAAGGCATTTTCGTAAAAGCGCGCTTTCATATCCTCAAAAGGCAGATTCTGAACCCACTCAGGCATGGAGCCGAGAGACTGATTGATGCCAAGTGATACGCCGAATCCCAGCGAAATAGCCTTATCGATCTGGTAATCCAGAGAAGAAAAGTTGTAAACGCCCGGCGTTGGCGAGACGACATTCCAATCGACGACGGTGTACACAGAACCAAAACCGGCCGCCCTCGCCTGCTCATATTGGGCAACAAAGTGCGAATCGGTCCAACTGCCGAATCCCTCGTAATTCAGGGTGAAATCGGTCCGGTGGTTCGTCTGGGCGATGGCAGCGTTACTGATCTCTAAGGTCAATTGCTCCTTGAGAAGCATGATCACCGCCAGGGCCTGATAGGCAACCACCGCCCGCGCGGCGTTGTCTGGGGCGGACGTGGCCGCACTCACCAGATTTGCCGCCTGCTGCAATCTGCCCGTGGACGCAGCAGAGATTGCCGTAGGGTTGCCCGATGCGAGATTGCTGGCAACAGCATATTCCGACAAAGCGAACTCGTAAGGAAGTTGCAGTTCCTTCGTCTGGTTATCGGCCAACGTGTATCCCTGGCCTGCATTGTCCGCGCGCATGTAGACCGTCCCGATGCCATCGGCTTGCCATAGACAAGTGAAGTAGACGGACTGATTGGACGGGATCGTCAACGAAACAAATTGCCGCGAACCTTGCGTCAGGGGAGAAAGCGCTCCGCCGACATGCGCCGTGGCAGGCAGTTTGCCCATCGGGAAAACACCATAGTTCTGACTCATCGACCATTTCGGCGACGCAACATACGTCGTTTGCTTGGCAAAATCGGAAATGCTTAACGAACCTCCGTTGGCGCTGAATGCTTCGATCAGCAGCGTCGCGGTGTTAGCGGCCAGCGCCTGTCCTGTCAGGAAAACACCCCACAACATGGTCGAGACGAATCGAAAACGCACATATTTCATGAAGGGTTCGCTGCTTTTGACAATGCGTAGAGGCCCGGAATTGGATCGGTCGAACGGAAGCGCAAAAGATGCCAGATTTCAAAACTATACAGGGCAAGAGTTGCGCCGACCTATTTCTTTCAATTTTCGCGTCGACCGTCATCAGCAGCTTTTTCGTCAACTCCTTCATCCGCTGGGACCAAAGCGTCAAATTTGGCTATATCGACTTTGGAAAATTCTGCCGTCTACCCGTATTCTGGTATTGCTTTCATGAAAAAGCCGAACGATTAACTCAGCCGAACATTGACAGCGCAGGAGCCGCCAATCGTGGGGCACGGCACTGCCCTACGCAACTGCCGCTATAGCCTGAGCAACGTCTCGCCCGTCATCTCCGCTGGTTTTTCGAGCCCCATCATCGCTAATAGCGTCGGCGCCACATCGCGCAGCGCTCCGCCTTCGCGGATCGTCACGGCATCGGGGCCGACATAGACGAGCGGCACCCTATCGGTGGTGTGCTGCGTGTGCGCCTGATGCGACGCTGGATCAAACATTTGTTCGCAGTTGCCATGATCGGCGGTGATCAACACTTGCACACCGTTGGCTTTGGCCGCGAAGATCACCTGGGCTAGCGCAACATCGAGCGCCTGCACGGCCTTGATCGCCGCAGGCAGGAGGCCGGTATGACCGACCATGTCGCCATTGGCGTAGTTGCAGATGATGGTGGCGTACTTTTTCGACTCAATCGCTGCGACCAGTTTGCTGGTGACTTCGGGCGCGCTCATTTCGGGTTGCAAGTCGTAGGTTTCAACTTTGGGCGACGGCACCATGATGCGGTCTTCGCCTGCGTACGGCTTTTCACGTCCGCCAGAAAAAAAGTACGTCACATGAGCGTATTTTTCGGTCTCGGCAATGCGCAGTTGAGCGAGTCCGGCGCGCTCCAGCACCGCCCCGAGATCGTTGACGATGGCGTCGTTGCGAAACGCCACAGGCAACGTCGCGTAGGCGTCGCCGTAGTGCGACAGGCAAACGAAGCTGGCAAGCTTCGGCATATGTCGCTCAAACCCCGTGAAGCTTGCGTCGGTGAGCGCGGTGGTCAGCTGGCGGGCGCGATCGGCGCGATAGTTCATGAACACGACAACATCGCCCTCTTTCATTGGCGCGCCGTGGCCAATGACGGTAGGTTTGACGAATTCGTCGTTTCCGCCCCGCGCGTACGCTGCGTCTAGCGCGGCCATCGCACTAGATGCGAAGTGATCGGAAGTCGCCTCAACCATCGCGTGATACGCGGGTGCCACGCGCTCCCAGCGCTTGTCTCGATCCATTGCATAAAAGCGCCCAGTGACGGTGGCGATATGCGCGCCGGTCTCGTGACACACCGCCTCCATCGCCTCGATGGACGGAGCGGCGCTGCGCGGCGGCGTATCGCGACCATCGAGAAACGCATGCACGGCGATTCGCGGCACGCCGTGCGCTGCGGCCATGCGCACCATCGCGTGAATGTGGCGTTCGTGCGCGTGAACGCCGCCCGCAGAGAGCAAACCGAGCACGTGCAGCGTCGAATTTTTTTGCTTCGCGGCTTCACATGCCGCGACCAGCGCGGCGTTAGTTTGAAATTCACCGGTTTCGAGCGCGTGATCGACGCGGGTCAAATCCTGATACACCACGCGGCCCGCGCCCAGGTTCAGGTGACCGACCTCGGAGTTGCCGAATTGGCCCTTTGGCAGACCGACGTATTGCTCCGATGCATCGATCAGACCATGCGGGCAGTCCCGCCAAAGCGCATCCCACACGGGCATTTTGGCGAGAGTAATCGCGTTATCCGGGGCCGCTTCGCGATAGCCGAAACCATCCAGAATGATGAGGACGACAGGGCGGACGATGGCAATGGCGGAAGCGATTGAAGCGGTCATAAGGGCAATCGAAAAGAAGCGACGCGGAGCGCAGGCCGGGAAAAAACGCGAAAACACCTAAAATTCTAGGCTTCCAAGCGTTTGTCGCTCCTCAGTCTCCAGAATCCCTCACATCATGCAATTTCTCTATACCAACTGGATGCTAGTCCTGATCATGTTCATGTCGGGCATCATGCTGCTCTATCCGCTGATCCAGCGCCGCACTTCCGGCATGGCCGAAGTCGGCAACGTGCGCCTGACGCATCTGTTGAACCGTGAGGACGCAGCCGTGATCGATATCCGTGAGGCACGCGATCTGGGCAGCAAAAAAATTATTGGCGCGATTCATATACCGCTTTCACAGATCAAGGATCGTGCCGCGACACTCTCCCTCGATAAGTCGAAACCCGTGATCGTGTACGACGCTCGCGGCCAGCGCGCGATGACGGCAGGCGGGGCCTTGAAAGCAGCGGGCTTCACCCAACTCTACAGCTTGAACGGCGGGTTCAAGGCATGGTCTGAAGCGGGCCTTCCGGTTGAAAAGGTATGAGCGCGATGGCAAAGGTGACTATGTATTCCACGGGTGTGTGCCCTTACTGCATTCAGGCAGAGCGCCTGCTCACAGCCAAAGGCGTCACCACTATCGACAAAATCCGTGTCGATTTGCAGCCTGAACAGCGCGTCCTCATGATGGAGAAGACCGGCCGCCGCACGGTGCCGCAGATCTACATCGGCGACACGCATGTAGGCGGCTTTGACGACTTGTCCGCGCTTGATCGCGCGGGCGCGCTTGACACGCTGCTTGCAGCCTGATTCGCCGTTTCCCCTAATTTCCCTGAACTTCAGCCCAGCTAAAATCGTGGGTTGATTCCGTTAATCTATAAGCACCCGAAAGCTCACTATGTCCGACGCTCCAGCACAAGAACAACAAGACCCGAACGCTCCACACTTTTCAATCGAAAAGATTTACCTGAAGGATTTGTCGGTCGAAAACCCGAATGCCCCGCAGGCATACCTGTGGCGCGAATCGCCAACCGTTGAAATCGGCCTGGAGCAAGATCAGGGCACGATTGAAGACGGCTTTCACACCGTTACCGTCAAAGTCACCGTCACCGCCACCATCGCCGACAAGACGATGTTCCTGGTTGAGGCGGCGATGGGTGGCATTTTCCAGATTCGCAATATTCCCGAGCCTGAGTTGCAGCCTTTGCTCGGCGTTCACTGTGCCAATATCATCTTCCCGTATGTTCGCGAGCTGATCTCCGACGCCGTACAGCGCATGGGTTTCCCGGCGATTTATCTGCAACCAATCAACTTCGAAGCGCTGTATCAGGCGCGCATTCAGCAGCAGCTAGAGCAGGCCGCTGCCACCAAGCAGTAAGGAAGTCGCCATGAACCGCGTGTCCCACTTCACTCGCCTTTCAGGTTTGGTTGTCGCAAGCCTTCTGGGAGCGGTGAATTCAGCGCACGCGGATTTCCGGCAAACCACCGACAATGCCACGATCGCCTACGAAGGGCCATCGGCCAAGGCGACCAAGCAGTTCATCTATTCGCGCGGCACGCCGGTCGAAGTGGTCGTCACCATCGAAGGCTGGGTCAAAGTTCGCGATGCCTCAGGCGCGTTGGTCTGGATGGAGAAGAAGACTCTAGGCGAGCGCAGCAACGTGCAGGTGAAGTCGGCGATTGCCGACATCTACACCGCGCCAGACGCCGCCAGCCCGATCGTGTTTCGCGCCGACAGTGGCGTGTTGCTACAAATCGTCACGCCACAGCCCGCCAATGCGGGTGCGTGGGCGCAAGTTCATCATCGCGATGGACCGACGGGTTTTGTGCGGCTAGATTCGGTGTTCGGGCTCTAGCGCGCGGTGCCGGCAGGACACGGCTTGTAGGCCCCGGCGCCGTTCGCGCTGGGCAGTTTGCTGATAGACATTCTTTTCGCTGCGGCGTAAAACTGATGAGTGCGCATCGTTGCGCCGTTTATCCAGGACCTTAGGAGATTTTTATGTCAGTAGCCCGTGTCACTGAAATTACCGCCTCATCCACCAAAAGCTTTGAAGATGCGCTCAACGTCGGCATTTCTCGTGCCTGCGAGACGCTTAAAAACGTCGAAGGCGCCTGGGTGCAAGATCAGAAAGTGATCATCAAAGGCGGCAAAATCGTCGAATATCGCGTCAACATGAAAGTCACTTTCATCCTCGCTGAGTAAGCGGGCGCGTGTCGATTATCCAATCGACGACATCCCTGCAAACACAGTACGCGCGCTTCGACGGCACACAATAAAAAAGCCCGCATAGCGCGGGCTACAACAAAAAAGGCCCGCAGTGTGCGGGCCTGAAGGGGATCACGAGAAGTGCACGCGGGGGTGACCGGGGGAGGAAAACACCCCTGCGTGGTCAGACAATAAGTCGGGCAGCAGATACGCGATCACCCAGCGCGGCAAGCTCTCGAAGCGCCTTGCTCTCGCCGTCGTCGGCTAAAGCGCCGGATGCGGGAGCAACGGGCTCCTGAGCTCTAGTTTGAGCGAACTCGTAAGCGTGGGGTGAAAACATATCCATAACATTCCTTATCAGTGACGGACTCATATAGCGGCTTCCGTGCCACTCAGATAAAAAGACGTAGTTTCAATGACTTATGTGACATTGGGTACGGGAATTTCTGCAAAAACGCGAAGCTGCAATGATTT
>JBDSYI010000381.1:0-9561 GCA_039925745.1 Casimicrobium sp.
GATCCCGTCGCCTACGTTCGTGGCGACAACAAGGCATTGGAACAGCGCTATCTGACGCGCCGTGTCATTTACCTGTCAGGTGGCAACGATGTTGATCCGAATCACTCTGCGCTCGACAAATCCTGCATGAGCGAAGCGCAAGGTGTGAACCGCCTTGAACGTAGCGTGAATTATTTTGCGCACGTACAAAAGCGCGCGAAATTTCAGAGCGTCGTGCTGCGCCATACGCGCGTCGAGGTGCCTGGCGTCGCGCATGATGCCGACCGAATGTATAACTCGTTGTGTGGCATGGCGGCGCTGTTTGATGCGCCGGGATGCGAGCTGAAACTCGGCGAGTCGTTTGTCGCGTCGACCGCATCTGTCGCCGCTAGCTCTGCGACTGGGATTGCCCCGGCGCCTGCGTTGACCCCAGCGATTGAGCATCAACCGGAGGCGGGTTCGAAGCGGATTCGTCACACAGGGGTGAAACCGTAACAGCCACATCGAGCGTGTGTGACCCACCGCCGCGAATGATGCCGCGTAGCGGCGGCACGTCGCTGTAATCGCGACCATAGGCCAGCTTCACATGACTCTCGCCTGCCAGGCAGTTGTTGGTCGGATCAAAATCCAGCCAACCTGATTTTGGGCAGTACACGCTGACCCAGGCGTGCGACGCATCGGCACCAATCAGTCGCGGTTTTCCGGGCGGCGGTTGGGTTAGCAGATAGCCACTCACATAGCGCGCGGCCAGTCCCAACGAGCGCAAGCCCGCAATCATCACTTGGGCGAAGTCCTGACAAACCCCCTCTTTGAGTTTGAGCGCTTCAAGTGGCTCGGTGCTCACGTCGGTCGCTTCGGGGGAATACTTGAACTCGGTATAGATGCGCTGACACAACGCTTTGGCCAGTTCGTAAATCGGTTGTGACTTTGTGCTCACGGCCGACGCGTAAGTGGCAAAGGTTGCGTGAATTGGAGCCAGAGGCGAGGGCTGCGCAAACTCCCGCGCCGCATCGTAATCCTGCCCCGCGAAGTATTGCATGTGCTCGGCGACCGCCTCCCATGGCAAGCTGTCTGGCATCACCACGCGCTCAAGTTTGCCCGTCAATTCGGGCGGTAAGGCATGGGTGATGACCTCGGAGTGCGAGGTCACCACCAGCTCCGCGTGTGGCATCGCCAACTCAAAATAGACGCGCTGCTGACCGTAACTATCAAGGCTATAGCCCAGCGATTCCGGCTTCGGTTCGATCGTCAATTCGTGCGATAAAAGTTGTTGCGAAGCCGACGCGAGGGGGCGCAAATGCGCAATGTGATGCGCCTGCTCGACAGCACGTTCGTATTCGTACTTTGTTTCGTGGATGACGGTTAATCTCATGCGCCCACCACGGTATCTGCCGCTTCAGCATGGCTGAAATAGCGCTGCGAAAGCGCATCCGAAACTGCGAACGCATCGAGCCGCGCGCCGCGCAACAATTGGATAATTTCGCTCGAGTCATCAGCACTCGCCAATGCCATCGTTTTTTCCTTTTCCCATTGATGTGGCAAATCAAACGAAGTCAGCATCGACGGCACCGTGCCGCTCGGTGTGTCGCTGAGTTTTGCAATTCTGCTGGCGAGTGTTTGCGAGATCCAGGCGAGTGATCTCGGGTTATCACGATCCAGCGCAAGCAACTCTACGAGCGCCTTTGGATCGCGTTGTTGCAAATAGCGCGAACGGTACGTGATGGTGCTGTCGAAAAAACTGAGCACCAGCGAAAAGCCTATGTCGCTCTTAAGCGTACCGGTATCAAATGCCTCCGACAGCGCCTCTGCTAACGTGCTCAAGCGCTCGATGTGACGGCCCATTGAAAGCAGTCGCCAGCCGTCATCGCGCGTCATGCGATCCGTCTGCGCGCCGGTCATCGCCATGACGTTTGTGGTCAGTCTTTCCAGTGCCCGCATCGCCTGCTGTGTGTTGCGCGTTTCGCCTGACTGTCCGACGGCACCTGCCATTGCAGCATCAAACTCGGTAGCGCTGGTCGCGACCAAGGTCCATTGCTCAAGCGCGAGCCGTTCACGCACAGCGAACGCGGAAAAACGCAACGACTCAAGCGTCGCTGCAACGCTGTACGCACCCAATTTACCAGTGCAATCCGCGAGCGAGGCAATCAACGCTCGCTCGAACAAAGTAGTCGATTTCTTAGGCGATGGGACGGCCTTGCTGACCAGCCCATTACTCAACGCCAGCCGGTGTAGCCACTCAAGCGTCTCCGGTGCTTCTTCGGCTTCGCTAGCCAGCGCTTCCAGTGTGACACGGGCCAGTCGCGTGGTGTTCTCCAGCCGCTCGGTGTAGCGACCAAACCAGAATAAATTTTCCGCCGCTCGACTGGCAACGCCAAGCGTCGCACGATGCGCAGAAATCGGCGTCAGCGTGGACGATAGCGGTACCGTTTCGTCCGTACTGTGCCCAGTTATCACCCACATGTCGGCCGAGCTGCCGCCGCGATACATCGACACCACATCGCGGCCCTCCGGCGCAATCCGTGCGAGCCCCCCGGGCATGACATGCCATTGCCCCGGCCCGTTCGAGAGCGCAAACACGCGCACCATCGCAGCGCGGCTGGAGATCGGTGGCGAGATTGGCGAAGTCGCCGACGTAGCCGTAGCGGCGTGGATACCCTGCCAACTCGGGTTGTGCGCCAACGGCAAAAACGCCTGTGCCGAAAAATCCTCGGGATGCAGCGCAATACGCCCCGTCCATTGCTCACGTTCACGTGTCGACAGCGACTTGCCAATCGCCGGAACGAAGCGACGAGCGCGATCATTAAACGTCGGTTTCAGCACATAGTCATTGAGCTGCGGCATCAGCGTGCGCAGCGCGCTGCGCTCGCCACACCACCAACTCGCAATCGATGGAATCGCCAGCGTCTGACCCATCACCGCCTTGCAAATTTTCGGCAAAAAACCGAGGATCGCTGCTGACTCAAGAAAGCCCGTGCCCGGCGCGTTGGCGAGCACCACGTTGCCAGCGCGATAAGCCTGCAATAGCCCCGGGATACCGAGCGCTGAATCGGCGCGCAATTCCAGCGGATCAAGAAAGTCATCATCCAGCCGCCGCAGGATCACGTCCACCGGTTCCAGCCCTTTCAGCGTCTTCAGCCAAACGCGCTCGTCGCGAACGACCAGATCGCCGCCTTCCACAAGCCCAATGCCAAGATAGCGCGCAAGGTAGACATGCTCAAAATAGGTCTCGCTGTAAGGCCCCGGCGTCAGCAGCACCACGCGCGCATCCGCGC
Organism: Casimicrobium sp.; assembly: GCA_039925745.1. Taxonomy (GTDB): domain Bacteria; phylum Pseudomonadota; class Gammaproteobacteria; order Burkholderiales; family Casimicrobiaceae; genus Casimicrobium. The sequence goes on from JBDSYI010000381.1 coordinate 3,252, forward strand.
CCGCCGGAGAATGTGCCATCAAACTGTTAATCAGTGTTTTGTAGCTCTCCGCCAGCTTGTCCACATGCAGCGCGCGAAACGCATCGGGAAACAATCGCGACACGATCATGCGATTTTCCAGCGCATAGCCCAGCCCCGACGGTGCCTGCGTGCGCTGCGACATGACCCACCAGTTGCCATCCGGCCCGCGCGCCAGATCAAACGCGGCGATGTGCAAAAAAGTTTTGCCGCGCGGCGTGATGCCGTGTGCCGGACGTAAATACGCGGGATGCCCCTGCACCAGCGCAGTCGGCAACATGCCTTCGCGTACCAGCATCTGCTCGCCGTACACATCGGCCAGAATGTGATTGAGCAACTCTGCGCGCTGAGTCACCCCGCGCTCAATCTGCGCCCACTGCTTCTGATCGATGATCATCGGCAGCAAGTCGAGCGACCACGGGCGAGCCTGTCCCGTCATCGCGTCGGAATAAAGGTTGTAAGTGATGCCGTTATCGGCAATTTTGCGAGTCAGACTGGCCTGCGACTGTTCAAGCTCAGCAAACAGCGCCTCAACCGAGCGCTCGTTGGCAGGCATCGCGGCCAGCGCCTTCTCGAAGAACGTCAACCAGGCGGGCGAGAGCGTGTCAGCGCCAGCGACGCGCAGGCCATCCAGATGCCCGGCTGGCGAGCGCTTGGCCAGCGAGGCAAGCGCATTCATCACTGCTGCAACGCGGTCACCACCGCCAGCAGCATCGGTATCAAACAGGGAAGTCATAGTCCAAGTTTACCGGGGCTAACGATGCTTCTGACCCTCCCGCGTCAATGCTTTGTGGGCACGATTAGCGCTGTTGTCATCATGCACGCCGCAAATCCAGCGTGAACGGAAACTCATGGCTCACGTTCGCGGGCGCGACCTGCATGCGCCCAGGCGTATGACCCATGCGAGTGAAGCGCGTCAGTCGGCGCGATTCGGCTTCGTAGGCGTTGATCGGAAACGTGCTGGGGTTGCCGCCACCCGGATGCTGGACGTGGTACTGACATCCGCCCAAACTGCGCTCCATCCATGTGTCGACGATGTCAAACGTGATCGGTGCGTGCAGTTGAATGCTGGGGTGCAGCGCAGACGGTGGGTTCCACGCTTTGTAGCGAACGCTAGCGACGGAATGGCCGACCGTTCCGGTGGGTTGCAGCGGGAGCGCGATGCCGTTGGCCGTGATCACATAACGCGAATCGTTGTGTCCTGTAACGCTGACCTCTAACCGTTCCAGCGATGAATCGACATAACGCACCATGCCGCCCGCACCGCCTTCCTCGCCCATCACATGCCAGGGCTCGAGCGCCCCACGAATGGCGACTTCCATGCCGGAAATTGCGATTTCACCGAACAGCGGGAAACGGAATTCGAAGTGCGGCGCGAACCATGCTGGATCGAAGTTATAGCCGCCATTTTCAGGCGTCGCCAGATCAGCGAGCACATCCTCAAAATCCATCTTGATGAAGGTCGGCAGCATGAAGCGATCATGCAAGACCGTTCCCCAGCGCGTGAGCTTGTTGTACTTCGGTTGCTTCCAGAAACGGGCGACTAGCGCACGCAACAGGAGTTGCTGCACGATGCTCATGCGCGCATGCGGCGGCATTTCGAAGGCGCGCAATTCGAGCAGTCCGAGGCGACCGGTCGGGCCATCAGGCGAGTAGAGTTTGTCGATGCAGAATTCGCTGCGATGCGTGTTGCCGGTGACATCGACGAGGATGTTGCGCAGCGTACGATCAACCAGCCAAGGTGGCATCGCCTCGCCGTGAATTTTGCGATTTTTCTCGATCTGTTCGAGCGCAATTTCAAGCTCATAGAGCTGGTCATTCCGCGCTTCGTCGATGCGTGGGGCCTGACTGGTCGGACCAATGAACAGGCCGCTGAACAGGTACGACAAGCTCGGATGGTTGTGCCAATACGCGATCAGACTCGCCAGCAATTCCGGCTTGCGCAAGAACGGCGAATCCGCGGGCGTCGCGCCGCCCATGACGAAATGGTTGCCGCCGCCGGTGCCCGTATGCTTTCCATCGAGCGCAAATTTTTCGGCGCACAGGTGTTCTTCAAACGCCGCCTGATACAAAAATTCCGTGTGCTCAACGAGCTCATTCCAGTTGTGCGCCGGATGAATGTTCACCTCGATCACCCCGGGGTCTGGCGTGACCTGCAACAGTTTCAAACGCGGGTCGCGCGGCGGTGGATAGCCTTCGAGCACGAGCTTGACTTCGCATTCTTCGGCCGCTGCCTCAATCGCGGCAAGCAGATCGAGATAGTCCTCGAGCATTTTTGCGGGCGGCATGAAGATGTAGAGAATGCCGCCGCGCGCTTCGACGCAAAGTGCAGTGCGCGAGAGCCAGTGTGCGGACTCGAATTGGGCGGGCCTGAGGGTTGTGGCGGCGGGCTCGTAAGCCTTCGCTGCCAGCCATGCCGTAGTGCCCTCTCCTTCAAGGGGAGGGTGAGGGAGGGGATGGTTTTCAGTTGCTTGCGCGGTGCTAAAAACCATCCCGCTCCCAGCCTCCCCCTTGAAGGGGGAGGAGCTAGTACCGCGAGTCGGTCGCTGCATCGCAATCGGCGTCACATCCGAGGCACCACGCGCTACGCCGTAGCGCTCAATAAACGTTCGCGGCTCTGGCAAGTCGTCGCGCGGATCGAAGGGATCACGATCCAGCACCTGCGGCTTCTCGGACGCTTTGGCCCACGGCAGCGATTCGAGCGGCAGGCGATAGCCCATCGCTGAGTCGCCGGGGATCAGGAACATGCGGTTATCGCGGAAGAACCAGGGGCTGGTTTTCCAGCGCGGGCCGTCGAGTTCCATACCTGCCTTGGCATCGGGCGCTTCGCTTGCGGGAACGAGGGGTACGACGTAGCCCACGGGCGCGGTGAGTCCCTGCTCAAATACTTTGCGCAAACGGGCCGCTTCCAGCTCATCGCCCAATCGCGCATCAACGGCCTCTACGTTGACTGGCAAACGGCGCTCACGCCACCAGTAATAAAACGAATCCTCGTAACCCGGCGTGATGGTCTCTTCGCCAATGCCGAGTTTTTCGGTCAGTGTCTTGGTGAAGCGCAAAGCGTCGGCACTGGTGTACTTCGATGGTTTCCTCTCATCGGCAAACAGCTCCGGGTTTTGCCAGATGCTTTGTCCGTCTTTGCGCCAGAAAATCGACAGTGCCCAGCGCGGCAATTGTTCTCCGGGGTACCACTTGCCCTGACCAAAATGCAGGAAACCGCCTTCGCCGTATTGCGCACGTAGCTTCTGCACCAAGGCATTGGCGTAGCCGCGCTTGGTCGGACCGAGCGCCGCGATATTCCATTCGGGCGCGTCACGGTCTTTGTCCGCGACGAACGTTGGCTCGCCGCCCATCGTCAGTCGTACATCCCCTGCCACCAGATCGCGATCCACTTTTTCGCCGAGATCGAGCACGGTTTCCCACGCGGCTTCGGTGTACGGTTTGGTGACGCGTGGCGCTTCAAAAACGCGCGTCACCGACATCTGGTGGTCGAACTCCACTTCGCTTTCATCGACCGCGCCTTCAATCGGCGCGGCGGAAGAGGGTTGCGGCGTGCAGGCCAACGGAATATGCCCTTCGCCTGCGAACAGGCCCGACGTCGGGTCAAGACCAACCCAGCCCGCACCCGGCAAATACACCTCGCACCATGCATGCAAATCGGTGAAATCAGCCACTGGGCCGCTTGGGCCATCGATGGATTTGACGTCCGGCGTTAACTGAATCAGATAGCCCGAAACAAAGCGTGCGGCCATTCCCAGGTGCCGCATCAATTGCACCAGCAACCAGCCGGAATCGCGGCACGATCCGGATTTAAGCGTCAGCGTTTGCTCCGGCGTCTGCACGCCAGGCTCCATGCGGATCAGGTAGCGAATGTCGTTGTAGAGCATCGCGTTTAGCTCGACCAGAAAGTCAATCGTGCGCCGCTTGCTCACGTCCACTTTTTTCAGATACTCGGACACCTTTGGCGTCATCGGCACGGTGCCGAGATACGGCGCGAGTTCAAGCTTCAACTCGTTCGAATACGTGAACGGCGCTTTCTCCGCCGACGGCTCCAGGAAGAAGTCGAACGGATTCAATACCGACATTTCGGCCACGACGTCCACGGTGACCTTGAACTCCCGGGTGCGCTCGGCAAACACCAATCGCGCCATGTAATTGGCGTACGGGTCCTGCTGCCAGTTGCAGAAATGATCCGCAGGTTCGATCTTCTGGCTGTACGAAATGATCCGGGTGCGGCAGTGCGGTGCCGGACGCAAGCGAACGATCTGCGGCCCTAAATTGATAGGGCGGTCGTAGCGATAGTGGGTAACGTGGTTAAGCGCGACGTGGATGGTCATAAAGCAGGCGAGTGAATAGTGAGGGCGTTTTCAGAAGCGATTAAGGCATCAGGAGCAAACGCTGTGCCGACGATGGCATTGTCGCTAATTTTATTTTCTTGCTCGCGAAATTAGTGGGCGCGAATCGATTCGTCGCAAAATCGGCCTACGCATAATGAAAATATCGCTTATTCGAATGCGGTGTCTCACTGGGCTCCCATCAGAAATTTGGCGATACTTGATAAATAAGTGGAACCGACCCAATCCCTGATGGAGCAGTCGTTTGCAGCGTCCCGTGCAACCGGACTGCCGGGCATTGCGGAGTGTGAACGAGTGTCGATGCCCGTTGCGAAGGTGATCAACCGTGTGCGAGAAGCTGTTATACCGGGAATCGCTGGCGATTGGTTGCGTGGAAGATGCTCGACCGTGAATTTGCACGACGGAAATAACAACTTTTCCAATTTGTGAGATATCGCCTTCAATTCAACGGGGTTAGCGCGTTGTTTGCGTAAAAAATCCTTAGAGTCGACTTAATGATTTATTACTACTTTACCCCAAGCACAGCAGCGCTTTAGCGATGAAGCTGTTGACAACTGAGTTCTCCGCTACTTGCATGCCTGAGGCAGGAACAGATGCCGTTGGTTTGCGTAGTCCTGACTGCGGTGACACGAAACCCGATTTGAATCCGTCTGTTTAGACAACAGCGCAACGCGTGCTGATATCGATGCCACCAAACAAACGGGGCGGTCGTATATGTGACTACTCAATCGGGAGGTCCTGTGGCACTTGTCACTATTGAAAAGAGTGTGGGTCGCGGCGGCAGCAATTTGCCGCTTGATGTGGTGGCCATTGGCGTGGCGTTGGTGGCCGTTGGGGTAGATCGCGGTGGCGTATTCGCACCGCCGCTCAGCATCGAGGGACTCGGCCAGGCCATCGAACTGTTCCAGAGAACGCAACGGCTGCCAAAGGCCGATGGCAAAGTGGATAAAGGCGGCAGCACCCAACGTCGCCTCAACGAGCTCTTGAATCCCGGCGTATTGCCTACGCCGCCGCCCGGCCCAGCCACACCGGGGGATGGCAAAGTTCGAACGTTGCAGGGCGTGTCCGGTCTCGCCGCATCGGTCAGTGCCAATACGTGGACGCCAGTTGAAGCCTCACTAGCGAACGACATGGTGTTCCAGTGGAGCGGTGTCGCAGGCAGCGGAAGAATCTTCTACTTTGAACTGAACGAGAAGGTTGTGCCGAAATGGTTTGGAGTGCTGCTGCCTAATGGTGTGACGGGTTTTGACAAGGTAAACATCTTCTTCCACCCCACTGCGTCTCAGGCAGGTTTTGACGATGGCCGGTACTTTACTCCGGGCGCATTCACCGGGATCTTTCACTATTTATCGGATGATTTCGGCGCGCAGTTCTGCGCCGCAGGCAACGGACGCGCCATGATCATGCCGCTGATGACAACTGGCGCGGCGGCAAGCTGTGGCGTCTTTCCGCAACGCTGGGAATCAATCATCAACCAGATCAGTGCGCTGCTGGGTTCTGTGTCTACCGTCAACGATGTGGTGGTGTCGAGCTTTAGCTCCGGCATCGCCTACTCTCATCAATTTCGTCATCGCGCTGGACTCGGTCGCCGACTCACCGCGGTGATCGACCTGGATGGCATCATCTCGTCGTTCGGCGGTTTGTCTTCGGCCATCAGCGGACCTGCCGGTCACATCGTGCGTGTGCAGCAAACGGGCGCATCGCCCTCAACGCTCGCGCCTCTGGCTGCAAAAAACATATTCGCAGTGCCCAGGCCGCGCTGGGGCGGACCATTCGCTAACGTTTTCTCGACGAATCCTAAAACTGCGCTTCTGCAGATTCACGGCTCAATTCCGCAACGAATGATGTTTGTCGCTTCCAGGCGAGCCGGGTAACCGCTGCTAAACCGCCGAAATCACCAGTGCCGTCGCCGCTGTGACTTTCTTGGCGTACGCGAT
>JBDSYI010000382.1:0-8032 GCA_039925745.1 Casimicrobium sp.
GGTGGCGCAGGCCCTTACGCTTCGCCTTGATTGCGCTAGTGCTCGTTGGCGTGCTCCTCGGGGCCTGCGCGCTCGTCGTGCCCTACCTTATCAAGACGACCGCGCCGAACTGGCTGAAAGAAAAGACCGGTCGCATTCTCACCGTGCACGACGCTGCTTTCAATCCGTTCACCTTGCGCCTTCGCGTCGATGACGCAGCGCTCTCTGATGCGGGCAAACCGCTCGCACGCTTCAATGCACTGGAGATCAAAGGCAGTTGGGCGAGCCTCACGCAACTCGCGTGGACGGCGGAGAGCATCACGCTCACGAAGCCAGAGATCAGCGCCCGCATCGCAGCCGACGGCTCGCTCGACTGGGTTCGCTTTCTCGATTCATTGCCTAAAGAAGTAGCGCCAAAACCACCCAGCGACGAAGTCCCACGTATTCTTCTGCACAACATTTCCGTCACCAATGCCGACGTTCGCCTGACCGATGAGCGCGCGGGAGCGAGCGAAAAACGGCTGGAACTGACACCGCTGGCTTTCAAGCTCGACAAGCTCTCCACCCTGCCGCGTGATCGCGGTGATTACTCGCTGAACGCCACGTTAAACGATCAGACACGTGTGCAGTGGAAGGGCCGCGTGGGCCTGAATCCCGTTGAGAGCTCGGGCGACATTGTGGTCACCAATTTGCCGCTGCCGCGCCTGCAGTCGATTGCCAATCTGCAACTGCCTATAAATATCGCTGGCACAGCGAATTTTCGTACGAATTACAGCGCAGCGGCCGGCACCGATTTCGTCGCGGCGGGCATCGGAGACGGTGTGCTCGAAGTGAACGACATCCGCGCGACGCAAGGCAAAGACGAGGTGAGCGCCAAGTCCGTCAAGCTGTCACCGTTGTCTGCCTCATGGGCAAAAACCAAAGCGGATGGGCGCGATCAACAGGTGTATGCGTTGCTGCCGTTGATCGCTGTCGTGCAGGGCTTAAGCGTCAAGGTCGATGCTCAGACCGAACCATTCCTGAGCGTGGCGCAGGTGACGACGGTCAAACCCATTGCCGTGGATCTCAACGCACGAACGGTGGACGTGTCGCAGATCGCGATTGTGGGTTTGCAGGGTAATTTTTCGCGCGACAAGACCGGTCGTTTGTTGTTGCCGTTTGCAGGACTGTCTGCGTCGGATGCGGCGTCCAACCGAACGTTAAAAGCCACCACCAGTGCATCGCCCGTTGAAAAGAGCTGGCTAATAAAACTCACGGAAATCGCTACGGATAAGGCAGACCTCGTATTGCGTGATCAGAGCGTTGCCGTGCCGCAAACGCTGGCCGCCAAACTTGACTTGACGCTAGGCGCCGCCATTGTGACAGGCGCCAAAAGGAGCGTGATTGTCAGTGGCAAACGAATGTCTTTGAGCGACGTGACGATGCACGATGAAGCCGCCACAAATGCGTGGTTGACGGTGAAAGAATTTCGAGCGCTCCCCTTTGAGATCGACGCGCTCGGAGCGAAAATCGATCTGCCAAAAATTGACGTCATCAGCCCCGTCGTGAATCTCATGCTCGACAAGAGCGGTATTGATGCGGCGCGCAAGTTTGCTCCAGCCATCGCAACTGACCTAGCTCCAGCTCCATTTCCAGCGGCGGCGGCGCGACCATCACCGACGGCTGTGACTTCGGCCCCAAAAATCAGCGTGGCCGGCATCAATATCAACGGCGGCCGCGTGAGCCTGACTGACAGCACTTTGCCCACCGCACTGATGCACGTCGTCGACGCCATTCGCGTCAACACAGATCGTATTGAAATTGACGGTTCGCGTCCGCTTAGCGCCACAGCAAACGCCATACTCGGCAGCGGCGGCGCTCTGCAGACGACACTCAAATTCGACTCAAAACGCAATGATGGCGAAGCAGAATTCAGTCTCGAAAAAGTCGCGCTCGCCGCGTTCTCGCCGTACCTGAATCGCAACACCAAATTGAAACTCAAACAAGGCGAAGGCGCCGTCGCGGGACGCGTCAAATTCTATGGCGCAAACGACGCTGAGGAGAAGCTGCGCTTCGATGGCAATCTGGCCTTACGCGAGTTTGAATTGATCGACGAAACGACACAAGCCCCGTTTGCACGATGGGCCGAGCTGTCGAGTCAAGATGTCAAAGTCTCAAAGGGGAAGAACGGACTCGATATCGAGCTCGTCGACCTGTTACTCGATCAGCCGCGGGGCGAATTGATCATCGCCGCAAACGGCACGATCAATCTAGCGCAGATTGGCAAGACGGACGCCGACGGCGCGCCGATTCCAACCGCGCAATCCGGGAAACCCGGGCCAGTCGCGCCGGTGCCGCCTGAAGGTGAAAAAGCGGTGCGCGTGAAAGTGGATCGCTTGCAGGTGACCGGCGGTGATATCGAATTCGCAGATCTATCGTTGCGGCCGCAGTTCGGCACCCGAATTTCTGATCTTTCGGGGTTGATTGTCGGCCTCTCGACTGAACCCTCATCGCGCGCCGAAGTGTCGCTCGAAGGTAAAGTAGACGAGTTCGGTTTGGCGCGCGTCTCGGGCAACCTGTCGCCGCTTGGTGCGACGGACTACACCGACATCAAAGCCATTTTCCGCAACGTCGAGATGAAGAATCTCACGCCTTATTCGGGAAAATTCGCCGGTCGCAAGATTGAATCTGGGAAGCTTTCGCTCGATCTTGAATACAAAATTGAGAAGCGAAGACTGAAGGGCGAAAACAAGGTCGTTGTCGACAACCTGGTGCTCGGCGAGCGTATTGATAGCAAGGATGCGACCAACCTGCCGCTTGATCTCGCCATCGCGTTGTTGCGCGACAGCAACGGCATGATTGAGTTGGGCTTGCCGGTGCAAGGCTCGCTCGACGACCCGCAGTTCAGCTTTGGCGGACTGGTGTGGAAAACGATTGTCAATGTGCTGACCAAGATCGCGACTGCCCCATTTCGTGCGCTCGGCGCGTTGCTGGGCGGCAGCGGCGAGGAGTTCGAATCCGTGAACTTCGAGCCTGGCGAGGCGCGCCTGTTGCCGCCCGAGCGAGAAAAACTGGCGAAGCTGGCCAGGGCATTGCAGCAGCGGCCGCAACTCAAACTCGAAGTGGTCGGCCGCTACGACAAGGCGCGTGATCGCGAAGCGCTGGCTGACAATATCGTGAAGCTTGAAGTCAGCAAACGTGCGGGCATGAAACCGCCCGGAGCCAATGAGCCGCTGATCATTTCATTCACCGATACCAAGGTGCAAACCGCGCTTGATGAACTGGCGACCGCCGCTGGTGAGGACGCCACGAAACTGCGTGCGCAATACCTGCCGCCCGCTAGCAACGCCGTCTTGGGAGCGCTGCAAAACGCCCGTGATCGACTGACCGAAAAGGGTCGTACAGACGCTGCCGACGCACGCGGCAAGTATTACCCGGCACTTTTCAAGCTCCTGCAAACCAGGCAAGCCGTGCCCGACACCGCGTACGCCACGCTCGCCACCTTCCGCGCCGAAGCAATCAAAACCACGCTCATCGCCGTCAACAACTTCGATGCAGCCCGCGTTAGCGTCGCTGCACCGCAGCCTGTGCAAACCAGCAGGCCGGATCAGGTGGCCACAACGCTGGCGTTGTCCGTGAAATAGAAGTTCTTAAGGAGTGCCTCATGTCCGCATCGACCATCAACGCCACCCCCGTTCGTATTCCCGCCGCGAAACAGCCGCTGAAGTCGCAACCGAAATGGAAGCGCATGATCATCGCGCTGCTCGCGGTGCTATACGTGATCTCGCCGCTGGATTTGATTCCCGATTTCATCCCCGTCATCGGTTGGCTTGATGATCTCGGCGTGCTCGTCTGGGCGGCGCGCCAGGTATTTTTCAGCAAGGATGTTTGAACAGCCTCGGCTGGCCCTGAGCAGCCGTCAGCTTCTTGCGCGCACGAGAACCGGCGTTGACGCAATTCAAAGCCTTCGCGTAGGCGCTGGTAGCGACTGCGATTAGCGGCGCTGGCGCGAAGCGCTGCGGCATCCTGATCGTCAGCAGTACTATTTGCGCAGTGTGCTCGCACAGCAGCAAATCCTCGCCCCTGGGCACTTTCGAACACAACGGAAACAGAGTCATGTCATCCGGAAAAATTCTTGTCGCCCAGGGCGGCGGCCCCACCGCTGTCATCAATCAGTCTTTGGTTGGCGTGGCGCTGGAGGCGCGACGGTTCAACGAAGTGAGCCGTATTTACGGCGCCCGCCACGGCGTGCGCGGCATTGTCGACGAAGATTTTGTGGACCTTACTCAGGAAACCAGCCATAACCTGGAGCTGGTGGCGACGACACCGTCGTCGGCATTGGGTTCGACCCGCGACAAACCCGACGCCAAGTACTGCCGTGAGATTTTCAAAGTGCTGCAGGCGCATGAAATCGGGCATTTCTTCTACATCGGCGGCAACGATTCGTCCGATACGGTGCGCATCGTCAGCGAGCAGGCGCGCAAGGCCAACTACCCGCTGCGCGCCATTCATATTCCGAAGACGATTGACAACGATCTGGTTGGCAATGACCACACCCCCGGCTTTCCCTCCGCCGCACGCTTTGTGGCGCAAGCTTTTGCCGGCGCCAATCTGGATAACGCAGCGCTCCCGGGTGTCTATGTCGGGGTCGTGATGGGACGGCATGCAGGCTTTTTGACAGCCGCATCCGCATTGGGCAAAAAATTTCCGGATGACGGCCCACACCTGATTTACGTACCCGAGCGAACTTTCGTGCTGGAAAAATTCCTGGCGGATGTCAAGACCACCTTCGATCGCTACGGACGCTGTGTCATTGCGGTGTCTGAAGGCATCCACGACGCAAGCGGCACTCCGATATTAAGTTTGCTGGCGAAAGCGGTCGAGCACGACGCACATGGCAATGTTCAACTCTCCGGCACCGGTGCGCTTGCTGATTTGTTGTGCGAACAGATCAAAGGCAAGCTTGGTATCAAGCGCGTACGTGGCGACACCTTTGGCTATCTTCAGCGCTCCTTCATTGGCTGTGTCTCCGACGTCGATCAGCGGGAGGCGCGTGAGGTGGGCGAGAAGGCCGTTCAATTTGCCATGTGGGGTACGTTGAATGGCTCGGTTGCGATCAAACGCACGGGCTTTTACTCGGTCGATTACGAACTGCTGCCGCTTGAGATGGTGGCCGGAAAGACGCGCACCATGGAAGACGAATTCATCAGCGCCAGCGGTACTGACGTCACTGATGCCTTCCGCCTCTATCTGCGGCCGCTTTTGGGCTCGGGGATGCCCGATGCGTTCCGCCTGCGGCACCACCCTGTGGCGAAGGTTTTGCACACAGGGTGACTGCGACGGGCAATTGAAGTCAGACTTGATTCCTCAGTTGCAGATCCAAAACCATCCGCAAATCCAGATCGGACAAGCCGCTCGCCCTCGCCCAACTCTCTCGCGGAGGGAGCGGGAGCTACGCAATGCGCCAACGCCAACACGAACGCAGCGACAGCGTGAACATCGAATTCGAAACTACCGTTTGCCTTGCTTGTTTTCGTACATCACGGCGTCCGCCTCGGCGAGCAGGCTCGCGATCGAACCATGGGTATCGTTCTGCGTGACTCGGCCAACGCTGTAGGCGAGGTCATAACCCCGTTTGGCGGTAACGTTGTAGTGACGAATCGCCTCCGCAAAGCGGGTCAGGACGGCCTCCACGCTCGTGTCGTCGGCACCGCTTAGCAGCACCGCGAACTCATCGCCACCGATTCTTCCGAACACGTCCGTTTCGCGAAAAATACTGCGCATACGTTCGGCGAAGGCAATCAGCGCCCGGTCCCCTTCGGCATGGCCGAAGCGGTCGTTGATTGTCTTGAATCCGTCCAGGTCGAAAAACACCATGACGCAGGTAAACCCGGCGCGAATGCCCAGGTTGAGGCTGTGTTGGCCAAGCGTCATGAACCCGCGCCGGTTGGAGATCAGCGTCAATTCGTCAAGCGTCGATAGCTGTACCGCGGCGATCTCTTGTTCTGCCATCGCGGCTAAGTCACGCAGCAACGTCATGTCTTCCGCCGAAAATTGCCTCGGTTCGCGGTCAATGATGCACAGCGTGCCGATTTTGCTGCCATTGAGAACGGTCAGCGGACAGCCCGCATAAAAACGGATATTTGGGTTGTCGACGACCATGGGGTTATCGGAAAAGCGATCATCCAGCGACGTATCCGGAATCAGCAGGATATCGTCCCCGAGGATCGCGTGGCCGCAAAACGAAATGTCGCGTGGCGTTTCCGAAGCGTCCATGCCCTGATTGGACTTGAACCATTGACGGTTGGCATCGATCAGGCTGACCAGAGAAATTGGCACACCGAACATCCGTCGCGCCATCCGGGTGAGCCGGTCGAAGCGCTCCTCGGGGGCCGTGTCAAGCAGGTTAAGCGCACGCAGCGTTTCCAGGCGGTTGCGCTCGTCAGGTGGCATCGGAGCTAGTTTCATCGCTGGATATCGGCTGGGTTTGGGGTCGCAAGCATATACCGGCAAGGTCGGAGCAGAAGCCATTCAGCCCAGACCTGGTGCAGGGACTTCAAGTTGGCCATCAGGCGTGCTGTCGAACGTGCCTTCCACGTCGGGGTGCTGCTTGCACTGGTCTGGGCGGTACTCGCAATGACGCAACTAGTCTCGACGCTGAGCGCAGGACGGCGGGACGCGCCGCTACGCAAGCGGCGTGGCTAAGCAAGCGGCGTGGCTTCGCCCCAAAAGCTGTAGGCCAGTGATTTAGGCCATGCAACATAAGCGGCGTCAAATTTCATCTGGAACCCGCCGTCCTGAATGAGGGACGGGATGTCGCGGGTCAGGTGACAGCCGCCGGCAATTTTCTCCCAGTACGGCTCCAGCCGGAATTGCCACTTCTTGACTGCCGCATCCGGCGAAAGCCCATGCTCGGCAAAAACCAGTTTTCCCGATGGCCGCAAGACCCGCTTCATTTCGCGAAGCGCTCGAAGCGGATTGGGTATCGAGCACAGCGTGTAAGTGCAGACAAGCGAATCAAATGATGCATCCGGGAATGGCATTTCCTCTGCAGACGCTGTCACCAGATCGACTGCCAAGCCCGCCTGTCTGCTCCGTTTCTGTGCAAGCCGATTCATTTGTGTGGCGGGGTCTAGTCCCACCAGTCGTTTGACCTTGCTTTTGTCGTAGAAGCTCATGTTCAAGCCGGTGCCGATACCGATTTCGAGTACGTCTCCGGAAGCAGATGGCACGACCTTGCTCCGTTGCCGCGAAATCAGGCCGAGTCCGCACGCGCAATCGAGCGCGTGGGGAAGGAGCGTGCGGTCGTACCAGGATTCAGACATAGTGCTTTAAGTTCCGAGATAGTGGCGTTTGACGGATCGCTAAGCGACGCGCGAAGCCTCGTCGGCAGAACGCCTGTCGATGCGTATTCGGTTCAGCGCCGTGTAAGTCATCATCACGGCGATGTTCTGACCTACGTTTCAGCAATTGAGCGGCACCATGCCTGCGTAGGTTCGCCGTTCGAATGTGAAAATCGGCGATTCCACTGGAACTCCGTCGATCAAAACAGCAGGGAGCTCAACAGTGCCGGGGGATTGAATCGGCGGGAGAGCCAGAAATATGAAGCGATACTCTGCCAAAGGGCTTTTGCGGCGCATCTCGTCAACATAGGGGCCTTGCCAATCGAGTGGCACAGCCTTGAGGAGAACTGTGGTGGACTTCACCTCGCTTTGACCGCGTAATTTGATATTTGCGATCGGCATCGGAATCGAGATCGCAGTGTTCCGAGGCGCACTTAATTTCAAGTACGCGTCTTTCGAGTGCGACAGCGCGAGCGGCTCAAGCGTAAGCTCAAAACGAACACCGCCCCTCTCGTAAACCGCGCCGACCGGCGCGTCGTCGTAGCACGGAGCTCGCCGATAGGTAACCCCGGGACTCTCGAGATAGACGTAACTCGTCACGTAAGGGACACAGCCAAGCAGCGTTGCCAAGGCAGCCCCGATGAATATCAAAAGGGCTCCTTTAGGCCGCGACGTTCGTACGCTGTGCCCCACGATGTCTAACGTACTGTATCCCGCAAAACCTGCGGAAT
>JBDSYI010000383.1:0-7825 GCA_039925745.1 Casimicrobium sp.
GCAAACAACATCAGAACACCGAGCACAATCAACAGCAAGTCGTACGTCGGAAACGCCTTGCCGAAAACATCAATCGCCCCCGTGAACCCAGGCGCGCGGGGCCCCAGCAAATCCTCCGGCCCCCAGATGGCTAGCGCTGCATCCTTGATGATGAGCACGAGCGCGAACGTAGCGATCAGTTGAAGCAGTTCGGGCGCGTCGTAGATGCGGCGAAGAATTAGAAACTCCGCGAGCAACCCCACCACGGACACCGCTAATCCCGCGACCAAGACGCCGCCCCAAAAGCCCAGCGCGCCGCCTAACGTCGTGGCAACGGTGTAGGCCACATAGACGCCCAACATGTACAGCGAGCCGTGCGCGAAGTTCACGATGCGGGTAACGCCAAAGATCAGCGAGAGGCCCACGGCAACAAGGAATAGCGATGAGGCGGAGGCCAAACCGTTGAGGGTCTGGACGAGGAAGGAAGACAACATCGCTTAACAATAGCCCAATGAGCACTTTGTCATTCACGCGAAGTGCAAATCAACTCCCTCTCCCTTGAAGGGAGGGGCTAGGGAGAGGGAAAAAGCCCTATCGGCGATTGAGCGCTATTGCGCCCGCAACCGCTTCACTTCTTCATCCGTCGGCTGTACGTCCTTGCCATCGACATAACGCCACCCCGTCATCACGCCCTTGCCATCTTTCTGCGCAAGGCGACCAACATATGCCCCCATGGTGGACTGGTTATCCTGAGCGCGCCAGGTGATCTTGCCGAACGGTGAATCAACGACCAACCCCTTCATCGCCGCCTGCATCTTGGCAACATCGGTCGAGCCCGATTTTTTGAGCATTGCAGCGATGGATTTCATCGTCGAATACCCCACGACCGAGCCCAGGCGCGGATGATCTTTGTACTTCGCCAAATAGGCCTCGCGGAAAGCCTTGTGTTCCGGCGTGTTGATCTGTTCCCACGGATAGCCGGTGACGAGCCAACCGGTTGGGGTTTCGTCTTTCAGCGTGTCCAAATATTCCGGTTCGCCTGAGAGCAGACTCACCACCGGGCGATCCTTGAACAGGCCGCGCGTGTTGCCTTCGCGCACAAACTTTTGCAAGTCAGCACCAAAGGTAACGTTAAAGATTGCATCGACTTTGGCGTCGATCAAGGCTTGAGCTACTGCTCCCGCGTCGATCTTGCCGAGCGGCGCAGCCTGTTCCACAAACTCAACACCACCGGAAGGCTGTGCCGAAATCAAGAGCTTCTTGAACGAGGCAGCAGCGGACTGGCCATATTCATAGTTCGGGTACACGATGCCCCAACGCTTTTTATTGAGCTTGGCAGCTTCGGGCACCAGCATGGTGGTCTGCATGTAGGTGGAGGCGCGCAGGCGATAGGTGTAGGCGTTGCCGTTGCCCCATGTCAATTTATCCGACAGCGGCTCGCTGGCGACGAACAGCACTTTACGTTGCTTGGCGAAATCACCCACCGCGAGGCCGATGTTGGACAGGAAAGTGCCGGAGATCAGCGCGACTTTTTCGCGCGACACCAGCTCTTCGGCCACGCGAACGGCGTCACCCGGATTCGCGTTGTCGTCGCGAAACACGGTTTCAAGCTTTTTGCCGCCGACGCCGCCTGCTTTGTTGATTTCGTCCTGCGCAAGCTCCCAGCCCTTTTTGTAGGGCTCAAGGAAGGCGGGCTGCGCTTTGTAGCTGTTGATTTCGCCGATTTTGATGGTCGCCTGAGCGAAGCTCGCGCTGGCGGCGAGGGCTGAGAGGGACACTGCGAGGAGGGAGCGGTTCATTGAAGTTCCTGTAGGCGGGCTGGCCCAGAAGGTGGGCGCATCGATAACGCTGCATTTACCATTACGTTTACACGCAATTGATGCAGCGCGGCAATGTACCGCATTCGCCAAAAATGCGAGAAAATACGGGGCTAATTCATATAGAGGAGTTCACATGCAGTTGGCTCTCAAAATTGTCAAATATCTGGTGGGGCTCGTGGTGTTGCTGGTGGTCGTCGCTTTCTTATTGCCAAGCGGTTACTCGGCACAGCGCAGCGCGACGATCAATGCGCCCGCCGAGAAGGTATTCCCGCTGATCGCTAACCAAAAGGAATGGAAGCGCTGGAGCGTGTGGAATCAGCGCGACCCAAACATGGATCTGAGCTACTCCGGCCCAGAGGCTGCGGCAGGCGCAAAATGGACATGGAAAAGCAAATCAGAAGGCAACGGCGGCATGGAATGGTCCGCCGTTGAGCCGAACAAGCGCGTGGGCTACATTTTGACTATGGAAGGCATGACGCCCTCGACCGGCGACCTGTTTGTCGCGCCCGATGGCGCTGGGACTCGGGTTACGTGGACAATGAAGGGCGACGCCGGAATGAACCCTATGTTTCGCTGGTTTGGCTTGTTTATGGACAAAATGATTGGTCCGGACTTTGACGCCGGACTGAAAAATCTCAAGAAATTGGCGGAGGCCGCATGATGATCGTTGCCGAAGAAAAGAAATCTACCTACCGCGATTACGCCGCTCCACAGCGTACCGACGCGATCGACACCGTGCGCGAGTTTTATCGTCTGAATCATCAGAATCAGACGCATGACTTCGTGCTCAAGAAAAAGGCCGAATACCTCAGTTTCAATCGCACGACGATGACGCCGTGGGCAGCGCTCGATTTTTTGAACACGCTGGTCGACGACAGCGACCCGGACATCGCACTGCCGCAGATCGATCACCTGATTCAAACCGCTGAGGCAATGCGCGCTAACAACGAGCCAGACTGGATGGTGCTGACGGGGTTCATTCACGATATAGGCAAGGTGCTGTGCCTGTTTGGTGAGCCGCAGTGGGCGGTGGTGGGTGATACGTTCCCGACCGGATGTGCGTACTCGGCGAAGAACGTCTATTCGGAATTCTTCGCACTAAACCCGGATTCGCAACGCCCAGAATTGCAGACGCAGCTAGGCGTGTATAGCGATAAATGCGGTCTGGAAAAGGTTCATATGAGCTGGGGCCATGATGAATATCTGTATCACATGATGCAGCCCTATTTGCCCCTGCCCGCGTTGTACATGATCCGCTTTCACAGCTTCTACGCGTGGCACCGCGAGAACGAATATCAGCACCTGTGCAACGCGCAGGACGACGAGATGAAACCGTGGGTGCAGCGCTTCAATCCATACGATCTGTATTCCAAG
The DNA here is from genome assembly GCA_039925745.1 of Casimicrobium sp. Lineage (GTDB taxonomy): Bacteria > Pseudomonadota > Gammaproteobacteria > Burkholderiales > Casimicrobiaceae > Casimicrobium. The sequence continues at coordinate 3,174 of JBDSYI010000383.1, forward strand.
AATCCGAATCGGCCGAAGCTCGCTGATGTGAAACCTTATTACGAAGACTTGTTGGCGAAATACCTTCCCGCCGAGCTGAAGTTCTAAATCCCGAACGAACCGCTCGCACTTTTGCGAGCGGTTGGCATAGACTTCCCTACGACTGGGCATTTGTGCAGTGCCGCAAATTCTCAGCCGACGGAGACCCTGCACGCATCCAGCGTTCGGGCACGTCTAAAAATTCGTTTTTGGAGATGCAGTGTTAGGCGCTGAGCGCGCAACAACCGGAATGTACGCTCTGGTACATGAGGATTGCGAGCACTCAGCAACGACGCAATGCGCTCCACAAACAAATTTTTAGACGTGCCCGGTAGTTAGTTTTTTAGTCGGATGAGTGCAGCGGCCTCCAATAAAAGGAGGCAACTTGCAGCGTACGGATATTTCAAATCCGACCTATTTTCATAAGGTCGTCGATTGTCAATGGGCCTGTCCGGCTCACACCCCCGTCCCCGAATACATCCGCCTGATCGCACAGGGTCGCTACAGCGACGCCTACATGATCAACTGGACGTCGAATGTGTTCCCCGGAATTCTTGGCCGAACCTGTGATCGCCCGTGCGAACCCGCGTGCAGACGCGGCCGCGTGGAGGAGAACAACGGCGCCGATCCAGAACCGGTCGCCATCTGCCGCCTGAAACGAGTGGCGGCCGACATGAAGGACGATGTCAAAAATCGCATGCCTTCGTTGTCCCCGAAGAACGGCAAGCGCATTGCATGCATTGGTGCGGGGCCTGCGTCATTGACCGTGGCGCGCGACCTTGCGCCGCTGGGCTACGACGTCACTGTATTTGACGGCGAAGCAAAGGCTGGCGGTTTTATCCGCACTCAGATTCCGCGATTTCGCTTGCCCGAATCGGTGATCGACGAGGAGACGGGCTACATCCTGGATCTAGGCGTCACGTTCAAGAGCGGGCAGCGCATTGATTCGATGAACGCTCTGCTTGGGGAGAAGTTCGACGCCGTGTTCGTGGGTTGTGGCGCGCCGCGCGGTCGCGATCTCGTGCTTCCGGGCCGCAAAGAAGCCGCTGCGAATATTCACATCGGAATTGATTGGCTGGCCTCCGTTTCGTTCGGCCACATCACCAAAATTGGCAAGCGCGTGATCGTACTCGGCGGCGGTAATACGGCGATGGATTGCTGTCGTTCATCTCGTCGGTTGGGTGGCGACGCAGTGAAAGTGATAGTCCGCAGCGGATTCGAGGAAATGAAAGCCTCGCCGTGGGAAAAGGAAGACGCGATGCACGAGGGCATCCCGATCCTCAACTTTCACGTGCCGAAAGCGTTCATTCATGACAACGGCAAACTCACAGGCATGACCTTTGAACTCGTGAAGGCCGTTTACGACGACAAAGGCGGCCGCTCGCTGGTGCCAACGGGCGAACCGGGTGTGCTGGTCGAATGCGATGACGTGCTCGTCGCGGTCGGTCAAGAAAACGCTTTCCCTTGGATCGAACCTGACTGCGGGATTGAGTTTGACAAATGGGGATTGCCGACGCTGGGCAAAGAAACGCATCAGTCGACGGTGCCCAACGTGTTCTTTGGTGGTGACGCCGCCTTTGGTCCTAAAAACATCATCACGGCCGTCGCCCATGGCCACGAAGCGGCCGTGTCGATTGACCGCTTTTTGCATGGCGAGGATGTTCACAATCGCCCCGACCCGCTGACTAATTTAATGTCACAGAAGATGGGCATTCACGAGTGGAGCTACGACAACGATACGTCAAACGATTTGCGCTTCAAGGTGCCGTGGGCGAAGGCTGAAATCGCACTGGCCAGCATCAAGGTTGAGGTGGAATTGGGCTTTGATGTAGCGACCGCATTCAAAGAGGCGCACCGCTGTTTGAATTGCGACGTGCAGACGGTGTTTAACGAAGCGACTTGCATCGAATGCGACGCCTGCGTTGACATCTGTCCGATGGACTGCATCACCTTCACTGTCAACGGTGAAGAGAGCGAATTGCGAGAAAGGCTGTCGGCACCTGCGCTCGACAAAGGCCAGGCGCTCTACGTGTCCGGCGAGTTGAAAACCGGGCACATCATGGCCAAGGACGAAGACGTGTGTCTGCACTGCGGGCTCTGCGCCGAGCGCTGCCCAACCGGTGCGTGGGACATGCAGAAATTTCTGCTCAATACGACGAAAGCCGGGCCTTACAGCCGTGATGGTGCACAGGTAAAGGTCAAAGTGACTGACGAGGTGGTCGCATGAAAACCATCAAACCGGTTGAAGGTATCAACGATTTCGTCATCAAATTCGCCAACGTGAACGGCTCAGGCTCTGCGTCGGCAAACGAGTTGTTCGCCAAAGCGATTCTGCGTATGGGCGTTCCGGTGAGTCCACGCAATATCTTCCCAAGCAACATTCAGGGCTTGCCGACGTGGTACGAGGCGCGCGTGTGCGAAAAGGGCTACGAAGGTCGTCGCGGCGGCGTCGACATGATGGTAGCGATGAACCCGCAAACGTGGGACGCCGATGTCGCCGAAATCGAAGCCGGCGGCTATCTGTTCTACGACAGCACGCGCCCGATGCCGCCGTCGAAATTTCGCACCGATATTAATGTGATCGGCGTGCCGCTCACCGAAATTACGAACGCCGCGTACACCGATCCACGGCAGCGCCAATTATTTAAAAACATCATCTATGTGGGTGCGCTCTCAGTGCTGCTTGACGTCGATGCCGACGTGTTTGAAAAGCTCTTTGCCGAGCAGTACAAAGGCAAGGAGCGACTGCTCGAACCCAACGTGCGCGCGCTGCATCTGGGTCGCGATTATGTGAAGAAAAATCTCACTGCGCCGCTCGGCATTCGCGTGCGCCGCAGCGCTCAAGTCGGTGACAAAATTTTTGTTGATGGCAATAGCTCGATTGGGCTGGGCATGGTTTACGGCGGCGCGACGGTAGCCGCGTGGTATCCGATCACGCCGTCAACATCGGTGCCGGAAGCGTTTGAAAAATACTGCCAGAAGTTCCGCATCGATCCGGTTACTGGACAACACAAATACGCCATCGTGCAGGCAGAAGATGAGCTGGCTTCCATCGGCATGGTGGTAGGCGCTGGTTGGAATGGCTCGCGTGCGTTCACCGCTACGTCAGGGCCTGGTGTATCGCTGATGACGGAGTTCATCGGGCTCGCGTATTTCGCCGAAATTCCCGTCACCATTGTCAACGTGCAACGCGGGGGGCCCTCAACAGGCATGCCGACGCGCACACAGCAATCGGATCTGCTCTCGTGTGCCTACGCCTCGCACGGCGATACGAAGCATGTGCTGCTGTTTCCCGAAGACCCGCACGAATGCTTCGAACATGCAGCGGCCGCGCTTGATCTGGCAGAGCGTCTGCAAACACCCATCTTTGTGATGACCGATCTCGACATCGGCATGAATCAGCGCTTGTGCAAGCCCTACGTGTGGGACGATACGCGCACCTATGATCGTGGCAAGGTGATGACCGCAGAAGAGCTGGAGGCGGGCAAAGATTTCGGTCGCTACAAAGACGTCGACGGCGACGGCATTCCGTGGCGCACGTTGCCAGGGACACACGCGACCAAGGGTTCATTTTTTACGCGTGGCACGACGCGCGATCCGTATGCACGCTACTCTGAGCGCGGACCCGATTACATCTACAACATGGAACGGCTGCTGCGAAAGTTCAAGACCGCCGCCGAGTTTGTGCCGCAACCCATATTGCGCGCCGCCACGAAAAAAACATCGGTCGGTGTGATCTATTTTGGCTCGACCTCGCCAGCCATGAGCGAGGCGCTCGATGTACTGAACGAACAAGATATTCATCTCGACGCGATGCGCCTGTGCGCCTTCCCGTTCCCGCAATCGGTTGACGATTTCATCGCGCAGCACGACAAAGTATTCGTCGTCGAGCAAAATCGTGACGCGCAAATGCGCTCAATGCTGGTCAATGAACTCGACGTGAATCCAAAGCAACTGGTCAAGGTGTTGCACTACGACGGCACGCCGATTACCGCGCGGTTTATCGCGAAGGCGATTCGCGAGCATCTGCAACCCGCCGTACTTGCCCAGCCGCTGCACAAGGAGGCCGCATGACCTACATCACCAAACCACGGCTGCATCATCCAACGCTGACGCAAAACAAAGTTGGCTACACCCGCCGCGACTACGAAGGACGCGTCTCCACGTTGTGCGCTGGCTGCGGGCACGACTCCATTTCTGCTGCTGTCATTCAGGCGTGCTGGGAGCTCGACATTGAGCCGCATCGCGTCGCCAAATTGTCTGGTATCGGGTGCAGTTCGAAAACGCCAGATTATTTTCTCGGCGCATCGCACGGCTTCAACACCGTGCACGGACGCATGCCCTCGGCGCTGACCGGAGCTAACCTCGCCAATCGCGATCTGCTCTATCTCGGCGTATCGGGCGACGGTGACTCTGCCTCCATCGGTCTCGGCCAGTTCGCACACGCAATGCGACGCGGCGTTCGCATGGCCTATATCGTCGAGAACAACGGCGTTTACGGTCTCACCAAGGGGCAATTCTCAGCGACGGCTGATCGCGGATCGAAAAGCAAGAAGGGCGTCATCAACAGCGACAGCCCAGTCGATCTGGTCGGGCTCGCATTGCAACTCGGCGCTACCTATGTCGCACGTAGT
>JBDSYI010000384.1:0-1631 GCA_039925745.1 Casimicrobium sp.
CTTGATCCTGCACGCGGTTACGCGGACGTCGCCTCCATGCTCGCGGTCGAGGCCGCGCGCGACGACGGCATCGAGGCCGTGGCGATCATGACGCCGAACGATACGCATTACGCGTACTGTGTCGCGGCGCTGGATGCGGGCCTCGATGTGATCTGTGACAAACCGGTAAGCACGACGTCGGCCGAGGCGCGCGCGCTGTCCGGGCGCGCGCAGGTACAAAATCGCGTGCTCTGCGTTACGCACGGTTATTCAGCGTACCCGATGACGCGCTACGCGAAGCAACTGATCGCCGAAGGTGCGATTGGGCCGGTGCGCTTTGTGCAGGTCGAATACATCCAGAGCGGGCTTGCCAAACCCATTGAGCAAGGCAACATGACGGACAGCCAGCGCTGGAAGTTTGACGCGGATCGCAGCGGTTTGGCGTTGGTGTTCTCGGCCATTGGCTGCCACGCGCAGCATCTCGCGTGCAATGTCAGTGGGCAGAAAATCACGCTGGTAAGTGCCGACGTGGGCGCGCTGATGCCGGGTCGCACCGTGGTGGACACGGTTCTCGCAAACTTGCGATTTGACGCCGGTGCACGCGGGCAATACACGATTACGCAGGCGGCTGCGGGTGGTGAAAACGACATCCGCCTGCGCATTTACGGCGAGCGCGGAATGATCGACTGGTCGCATCGCGAATCGGCCTATCTGCACTTCAACATCGAAGGCGAAACCGCGCGCACGTTTGGTCGTGGCGACGTCAATCTACCCCCCGACATCGCAAAACTCAGCCGCACACCGCGTGGCCATCCCGAAGGCTTGCTCGAAGCGTTCGCCAACATCTATCGCGAAGCCGCCGAGGCGGTTATCGCACGGCGCAACGATCAGGTCGTCGCGTCAGTGCAGTACCCGACAATTGCCGACGCCGTTCATACAATGGATTTCATCGAGGCATGTATCGCGTCGAGCGCAAACAATGGAGTCTGGACGAGTTTGTAATTGCCGGATTCTTCATCGACAATACCGCACGCGAACCAGCCGATCCAACCTGAAACAAAGTGAGCCACCGATGAACGCCGTAGACCCTGTGCAGCGACAGATGGATGCCTACAACGCACACGATCTTGAGCGCTTCATCGCTGAGTACACGGAGGATGTTCAGGTGTTCCGGCCGCCCTCCGTGGCGCCGGTGTTGTCTGGCAAAAAAGCGTTCGCCGAACATTACGGCAAGAACCGGTTCACCTTGCCGAATCTGCACGCCGAAGTAGTCAATCGGATGGTCGTCGGGAATACGGTGGTCGATCATGAGCATGTCACCGGTTTGCAAGACGGGGTGGTGGAAGCAATCGCCGTGTATCAGATCACCAATGGGTTGATTGGCGCGGTCTGGTTCTATTGAGTTTGGGCCAAAACCAGCGCCGAGTTGCCTATCAACTTCGTGTTGGAATGACGCTGGCACGCGGGCTAATTGCTGATTTCTCCATAAGTCGATAATGTCACTTATGTCGCGCTAGCCCCTGTGAAATGGTGTTTCTGGCAAAATGCTGTATCGATAACAGTACCGCAAATCATCCATAGCCCGTCCTAAACGGCGCGATTGGGATAATTACGGCTATGCAAAAAGAACAATTAATTGAATGGCTGACCGC
>JBDSYI010000385.1:0-11023 GCA_039925745.1 Casimicrobium sp.
AGGGCGCACAAGGAGTGATCGCAGCGCTGCCCGATGTTCGCGTGGAGACGCTGACAGAGGCGGGCCACAGCATGCTGTCGGAAGCGCCAGGCTTGGTGCTGGGTGCGCTGTGGAAGTTTGCGAATGCTTAGGGCTTGTTATGTACGGTGGGCAGCCTCGGCCCACCGTCGCTTTGCTGCGATGAACCGCGTGGGCACGGGGTGCCCACCCTACGCGCCGTAGATACCTCATGCCTCGATTTTTCTGCGCTGAACCGGTTTGGCAAAACATGCGATTCGAAGTCGACGCACGCGTCGCGCAACACGTCCGCGTGTTGCGTTTGCGCGAAGGCGAGGCGATCACACTATTTGATGGCAGTGGCGGTGAAACTCCGGCAACGCTCACGCGCATCGACAAGCGTGGCGTGGCGGTCACAACCGGCGAACGCATCAACGTCGAGCGCGAATCAGATCGCCAGATAACGATCTATGCAGCGCTGATTGCCAATGACCGTATGGACTGGATGATTCAGAAGGCTTGCGAGCTGGGCGTATCGACGATCCATCCGATTTTTACCGAGCGTTCGCAGCGTATTCCGGGTGATGTGGGTAAGCGCGTCGAACATTGGCGCGGAATTTTGATCGCCGCGTGCGAGCAGTGCGGTCGCAATCGAATTCCTGAAATTCATGCGCCGATCACGCTGGCCGGAGCGGTGTCGTCGTTAACGGGTCAATCAACCGTTTTGCTGGATGCTGACGGTGAGACCGTACTGCCCTCAATCGTGGCGAGCGCGGTATCGATACTCGTTGGGCCCGAAGGTGGCTTCGCCCCGAGTGAACTCGAATTACTGCGAAATCGTTGCGACCATAAACTGCGCATCGGCCGCACTATTTTGCGTGCCGAAACGGCGGCGATTGCGGCGTTGGCATCGCTCGCATCGGCGACGTGATCAGGGTCGTTGCAGAGACGGCACATTAGAGTGCCAGAGCGCCGTGCGCCAATGCGGCGAGACCCGCCAGCGTCAACCACGCATCGCCCGCCGCCTGCCCCTTACTTTGCGCATCAAGCGTCGCACATGACTTGAGTAAAGGCGCAACTTGCCGCGGATTAATCTGGCTCGCTGCGAGCTCCATCGCTTTCTGTCGCTTGCCCCACACTCGCGCATTACGTAGCGCCTGCATCATCGGCACACCTTGACGACGCGACATAAAAATGCTGCCCAACGCATGCACGTCTTCCGCCAATTGCCACGACAAACGAGGCGCGGCTTCACCTTCGGCCTGAAGGCCCGCGAGTACACGGCTGTATCGGGCCAGGTCGCCACGCAAAAATGCCTCGGACAACTCGGACGCATCGTAGCGCGCTACGTCAGTCACAGCGTCGAGCACGGCTTCAACGCTCAATTTTCCAGCCGGTGCCAACAGCGTGAGCTTCTCAATTTCCTGCTTTGCGGCGAGCAGGTTGCCTTCACAGCGCTCGCAAATCAATTCGATCACTTCACGGTTCGCGTCAAATCCTGCGAGCGTCAGTCGCGCCTTTACCCAGCGTGGCAGTTGATCGCGGTCTACCAATGGCGCCGCGACCGTGACGCCGACACGATCACAGGCAGTGAACCATGCAGAATCGCTCGCCGAGCGGTCAAGTTTCGGCAGGTTCAAAATGAACAAAGTATCAGGAGGCGGCTTGTTCGCAATATTTGCAAAAAACGCACCCGCATCGGCGGAAGGTTTTGCCGTGTTGACGCTGATTTCAATGATGCGCAGCGTTGAGAAAAGCGACAGGTTGTCGCTCGACTGCGCGATCAGACTCCAGTCGAAATGCGCTTCGACGATAAAGTGCTCGCGCTCGCTATAGCCCGCTTTGCGCGCCACTGCACGAATGGCGTCCGCAGCCTCGATTTTGGTGAGGATTTCTTCACCGTAGATCAGATAGACTGGCTTGAGCGTGTCGTTTAAACGACTGGCGAATTGATCGGGTGAAACTTGCACTACGCTGGTCGCTTCACTGCCTGTAACCGCCGCAAAATTTGCGCTGCTGCATCAAGCTGCATATCGCGAATCAGCTGAGTCTCCTCAGCTTCCTTCGCGAGCGCCTGGGACTCGGAGAAAGAGAAGTCGCGACGAATCGTGATCTCGCCAGGTTCGCCCCAGGCACGTCCTTTTGCGTCGACAAATTCGTAGCGAACCCGATACTCAAGCTCGAACTCGCGTGCGCGACCTCCTCCGGAAAGCGACAGCACGCGTTTGTCGAAAAATACCTGCAAAAAACGAATGGCAAAATCGGCGTCTTCGATCTTCTCCTTGATTGCAATGCCATTGGTCATCAGGCTCACAATGACATCTGGCACAACGGGCGCAGCTGTTCCCGCCAAGTTACTCGTCGTAACGCCAAAGTAGGTGGGCCGCTGGACATAAACGCTGGCGAACGGATAGGTGGCTGTACCTCTGAGTTGAAAGCCGCATGCAGAGAGCAGCGCCGCCGCTAACAAGGCGATTGTCATGCTGAGCGCGAGCGAGGCATCACGGTGTATCCGACCATGTTTGGATGCAGCGGAACTCATTGCATAACCATGTGGTGCTTCTCCCTGCTCACGACGGCAATGTTTAGACCACCACATTGACGAGCCTTCCTGGAACGACGATGATCTTTTTAGGTGTTCGACCTTCCCCAAATTTGGCGACATCAGGCGCGGCCGCTGCCGCCGCTTCGATCGCTGTTTTGTCAGCGTTTGACGCGACGACAATTGATCCGCGTGTCTTGCCGTTGACCTGCAACACGAGCTCGACGGTGTCGCTGACCAGTGCTTTTTCGTCTACCTCGGCCCACGCCACGTTGAGCAATTCGCCGATTTGAGCCGCGTAACCGAGTTCTCGCCAGAGCGTTTCAGTGATGTGAGGACAGGACGGATAAAGCACGCGCAAAAGAATTGAGAAGCACTCCGAAAGTGCGGGCGGCGTGATCGCATTTGCATCTGCGCCTTCAAGTGCGTTCAACACCTTCATGCAACCGGAAACTACGGTGTTGTATTGAATACGCTCGAAGTCGAAATTAATCTGTTTGAGCGTCGTGTGAATCTCACGACGGAGATTTTTCGCGGCGTCGTTGAACTTCGACTCATCGCGCGGCCCAGCGATACCCGCGCGCAAAACAGCGTCGTGCTTGTTCGCGTAGCTCCAAACCCTTCGTAGAAATTTCCACGAACCTTCAACGGCCGCGTCGTTCCATTCAAGTGATGCTTCCGGCGGTGCTGTGAACATCATGTACAGGCGCGACGTGTCGGCACCATATTTTTCGATCATGTCCTGCGGATCGACGCCGTTGCGTTCTGACTTGCCCATCTTGCCGACGCCGCCGTAGTGCAGCTCGGTGCCATCGGCCAATCTGCCACCCGTGATGTGCCCCTGCGCATCCAGCACCGGCGCGACCTGATCGGGCGGAAAGTAATCTTTGCCGTCTTTATCGTTGCGCGAGTAATAAATGTGGTTCAACACCATGCCCTGACAGAGCAGTTTGGTGAATGGTTCTTTGAACTTCACCAGATCAAGCGTGTGCATCACCTTGGTCCAAAACCGCGCATAGAGCAAATGCAAAATCGCGTGCTCGATGCCACCGATGTATTGGTCCATCGGCATCCAGTAATCGTTCCGTGCGTCGACCATCCGGTCGCTGCCGGGCGATGTATAGCGCATGAAATACCACGATGAATCGACGAAGGTGTCCATCGTGTCGGTCTCGCGACGCGCGGCCTTACCGCAGACGGGACACGTCGCGCCTTTGTGGAAACCTTCGTGTTTGATCAGTGGATTACCTGAGCCGTCCGGGATGCAGTCTGTCGGTAACACCACGGGTAATTGATCGTAAGGAACAGGCTGCGCGCCATGCTCGTCGCAATGCACGATTGGAATCGGTGTGCCCCAGTAGCGCTGGCGCGAGATGCCCCAGTCGCGTAGCCGCCAGGTCGTTTTCTTTTCGCCGAGATGGAGCACTATCAGGGCAGTGGCGACCTGATCGACGGCGTCTTTGTATCTGAGGCCATCGCAATTGCCCGAGTTGACGCATGTGCCGACTTGCTTGTCGCCGTACCAGTCGGCCCATGCGTCCGTCGAGAATTGTTTGCCCTCGACGGCCACCACCTGTTTGATGCCCAGGTCGTATTTCTTGGCAAACGCAAAATCTCGCTCATCATGGGCAGGCACGCCCATCACCGCGCCATCGCCGTAGCTGATGAGCACGTAGTTGCCAACCCACACCGGGAGACTTTCGCCAGTCAACGTATGCGTGACGAACAACCCTGTCGCCAAACCTTCTTTTTCCTTGACAGCAAGCTCAGCTTCAGTCGTCCCGCCCGCCTTGAGCGCTTCAATTTGCGGCGTGAGTTCGGGGTTCAATTCGCCCGCACGCAAAGCGAGCGCATGTTCCGGCGCAACCGCTACAAACGTAACACCCATGATGGTGTCCGCACGCGTGGTGAAAACGTACATCTTGCCGTTTTGCACCAAGGCACCGCTCGCATCGGTAATGTCATGCGGAAACGCGAAGCGCACGCCTTCCGATTTGCCAATCCAGTTTTCCTGCATCGCGCGAACGCGATCCGGCCAGCCTTTGAGGAAGTCCGGGCTGTCAGGATTGGCGACCGGGTCAAGTAACTCTTGCGCGTAATCGGTGATCTTTAAGTAATAGCCGGGAATCTCGCGTTTTTCGACAAGCGCGCCGGTACGCCAGCCGCGACCATCGATTACCTGCTCATTAGCGAGCACGGTTTGATCGACCGGATCCCAGTTCACGATCTGGGTTTTCCGATACGCGATGCCCTTTTCGAGCATCTTCAAAAACAGCCACTGGTTCCACTTGTAATAGTCAGGCGAACACGCCGCCATCTCGCGTGACCAGTCGATAGCTAAGCCCATCGACTGCATCTGCTGCTTCATGTAGGCGATGTTTTCGTACGTCCACTTCGCGGGCGGCACTTTGTTTTTCATCGCCGCGTTTTCGGCGGGCAGACCGAATGCGTCCCAGCCCATCGGTTGCAACACGTTGTAGCCGCGCATGCGCAACTGCCGATACATCATGTCGTTGATCGTGTAGTTCCGCACGTGGCCCATGTGCAGCTTGCCGGACGGGTAGGGCAGCATTGAGCAGGCGTAATACTTGCCCTTCGGGAAACGTGGGTCGTTCTCGATGACGGTATAGGCATTGGTGGCTGCCCAATGCGACTGTGCGGCGGCTTCCACCGCCTTGTGGTTGTACGTGGATTCGATCATGCCTTGGAACTTTGCGGGGCGCGACCCACAAGCTGTGAGTGGCGTCTAAAATGGGCTGTAAACCCTTGAATTGTAAGGTTCGGCGAGGTCTCTCGGGCGGAACCAAACCCAGCTCCATTGACTCTACCTTCACGTTGCTCCTGCACAGGCCGGGGCCCAGCAGTTTCCTCTCGTGCAAAAAAACATACTCTCGACACCAACTCACTGGATTTCTGCCATCGCGGGTACTGCGGCATTGCTGTGCGCGGCTGTAGCGTTTGCAGCACCCATCAAAACGGAGCATGCCGAAGTCGAACTCATTGCCGAGAAGTCCGCGCTGGTCGTTGGCGAGAAAAACACGGTGGGTTTGTCAATCAAGCACGTGCCGCACTGGCATACGTACTGGAAGAACCCGGGCGATTCCGGTTATCCGACCAAAATCACATGGCAGCTGCCTGCGGGCTACGGTGTCTCCGAGTTCGACTGGCCAACGCCGAAACGCATCGCGACCGGCCCGATCGTCAATTTCGGTTTTGATGGCGACGTATTGCTGCCGTTGACGGTCAGCGTGCCTACCAGCGCCGCTGTGGGCGACTCCGTCACGTTGACCGGCAAAGCTGAATGGTTGGTGTGCAAAGACGTTTGCATCCCTGAGGAGGGCGACGTGTCGTTGACTTTGCCCATTGGCAAAGAGGCTACGGCCGGCCCGTTGGCACCGCGCTTTACTGCTGCGCGTATCGCCACGCCGGGTGATGCGAGCGCATGGAAAGCAACATTACACACGGTGCCAAACGCCGCCAAAGAAGTGTGGCTTGATCTGGTCGCACCTGTCAGTGCCGGCAAGCTAACCGCGCTCGACGTATTTCCGGTACCAGAGCAGGTGAGCGATCCTTCGGTGCAGCAGGTTTATCGCACGGACACCGGCTATGCCGTCAAGCTCAAGCTCGTAGACAGCGTCAAACTGCCCGAGAATATGCCGATCGTTCTCGCAGCATCGAGCGCCCTTGCGGCGAAGGGCGAGTTTTCCGGATTGACGTTGGCGACGGTTGCCAATACGGCGTACGCGTTGCCGTCGTCAGCCGTCGCACTGGCTGGCGGTGCTGCCGGAAGCACCACGGGCGCGACATCGACCGATACGCTTACGTTATGGTCGGCGTTGTTGCTGGCTTTTTTGGGCGGCATGGTGCTGAACCTCATGCCCTGTGTGTTCCCGGTGTTGTCGCTCAAGATTCTTTCGTTCGCACAGCATTCAGGCAAAGCGGTGGAGGGCTCGCGCGAAATGCGGCAGCACGGCACTTTTTACGCCGTCGGCGTGATTCTTTCCTTCCTGTTGCTAGCCGGCGTCATGCTCGCGCTCAAGAGCGCTGGAAGCGCCGTCGGCTGGGGCTTTCAACTGCAAAACCCAGGCGTGGTCTGGGTGTTGGCGGTGATCTTTTTCCTGATTGGACTCAATTTAATGGGGGCGTTTGAGGTGGGCCAACTGGCACCGTCGTCGTTGCTCTCGATGCAGGCTAAACATCCCGGAGTCGATGCATTTTTCTCGGGGGTATTGGCGGTAATCGCGGCGAGTCCGTGCACGGCGCCATTCATGGGCGCAGCGCTGGGTTTCGCGTTGACGCAAAGCGCAACGGCGGCGCTCGCCGTGTTTGCCGCATTGGGTGTCGGCATGGCGCTGCCGTATGTGCTGCTGGCGTGGTTTCCGAAATGGCTCGACAAATTGCCCCGTCCGGGCCCGTGGATGGTGACGTTCAAGCAATTGCTGGCGTTCCCGATGTTCGCCACGGTTGTATGGCTGGTCTGGGTGCTCTCGTTGCAGGCTGGTGCCGATGGTGCAGCGATCGTGCTGCTCGGCCTCGTTGGTTTGGCGTTCGCGGCGTGGCTGATCGGTTCGATGAGAAGCGGCGTGCGCTGGGCAGGCGTTGCCGCGGCGGTGATCGCGATGGCGTTAGCGTGGCCGACATCTGAACCGGCGCAGGCGGCGACAGGCGTAGCGAAATCAGGCACTGTGAGCTGGCAGCCATGGGATCCCGCGGCCGTCGCCAGACTCTCGGCCGAAGGCAAGCCGGTGTTTGTGGAATTTACCGCCGCGTGGTGCGTAAGCTGTCAGGCGAACAAGCGGTTAGTGCTCACCCGCTCGGAAATTGAGCAGCTATTTGAAGCAAAGAAAGTCACGCTGATGCGTGCCGACTGGACCAACCGTGATGAGCGCATCACGCAGGCGCTCGCAAGCATGAACCGCTCGGGCGTGCCGGTCTACGTGTTGCATGCCCCGGGCAAGTCGCCCCAGCTGTTGCCGGAGTTGCTGACCACGGGTATCGTGAAAGACGCTTTGGCGGCGCTACCTTAGTCAATTTTTTTGGAAGCGGTGTTACCGCGACGGTTTGCCACATTGCGCCGTCATCGCGGTGAAACTGCTCCCACCATCCGCAACCGTTTCTCAAACTTCAAGGCTTCTTCATGATCCGTCCTCTAGCTTCCTTACTGGCAACGTTCGCCGTGGTTGCCGCTCACGCAGTCACCGTCGGTCAAGCCGCGCCGGATTTCAGTTTGACTGACGTTCACGGGAAGGCAGTCAAGCTCTCCGATTTCAAAGGCAAGACGGTGGTGCTTGAATGGGTCAATCCCGGTTGCCCGTTTGTGCAGAAGCACTACACCACCAGCAACATGCAGACGCTGCAAAAAGAGTCGACGGCTAAGGGCGTGGTCTGGTTGTCGGTCAACAGCACCGAGAAAGGCCACCAGGATTACCTGGCCCCGGCCAGTCTGGACGCCAAAATGAATGGCGAATGGAAAGGTGCGTCGTCCTATCTGCTCATGGACGAGTCGGGCAAAGTCGGCCAAGCCTATACCGCGAAAACGACGCCACATATGTACGTCATCGACGGCGCCGGCAAGCTTGTTTATGCGGGCGGCATCGATGACAAGCGGAGCGCTAACCCGGCTGACGTGAAAACGGCGAAAAACTTCGTTCGCGCCGCTCTGGTTGAAACGTTGGCTGGCAAACCGGTCACCGTGGCAACGGCTACGCCGTACGGCTGCAGCGTCAAGTACCAGTAACAGCTTTTAGCTAATTCACATCGAAAGCCCGGCTAGTTCCAGGCTTTTTTGTTGTTGCAAACAATGTCGACATTTGACAATTTGGCGTGCTAGCCCCGGTGCAGTCGTGCTTTGATAAAAAAGCTGATGGTCAACCACGCGCGGGAAAACCCGTATTTGCAAATATGCGTTTATACGCATAATTAGCGAAAATATTGGAGGAGCGCCACGGTGCAAGAACTCGAACCGGTCTTCGAAAAGGTGGCGCGCTACTTTTCGCTGCTGTCAGACTCATCACGACTTAAAGTCATTCACGCGATCTGTAATCATGAGCTCTCCGTCAGCGAGGTGATGAGCGCCACGGGTTTGACCCAGAGCGCCGTGTCGCGTCATCTCTCCAACCTGCATCAGTTTGGTGTCGCTTCACGGCGCAAAGTTGGCGCGCAGGCCCTCTACCAGATCACCGACCGTACGCTGACCGACATTTGCCGCACTGCCTGCATCAGCCTCGTTTCGCGCGATAGCGAAGAGCTGATGGTCGCAGCCGCATTGCAAGCGCGGGTCGGGCAGTTCATGCCCGTTGAGCTAATTGTGCCGGAGTTCACGGCGACGGAGCGGGCGGTATCGCAATGAAGTTCCACAATTTAGGACGGCTACAAAAGGCCCCCGAATTCTTCCTGACGCGCGACGCCATGAGCCTGTCGCGCGATGATCGTCGCAGTTTTTTGCGCAAAGCTTTTTTAGCTGCCGGAGCAGCGTCGGTCGCCGCATCGGCACCGCGGGCGTTTGCACAAGGGATCGGCGACGGCGACCCTGCAATCCTCAATCTACCGGCACACACGAAAGGCCTTGGCCAACCCGTCGCTGCGCGTCCGTACGGCGTGCCGTCCAAATATGAGGAAAACCTGCAACGCCGCGAATCGCCTGGGCTCACGCGCGTGGGCGCAGCCAGTGTGAGCTTCGCTCCGTTGCAAGGATTTTTCGGCATTATCACGCCGAGCGGTTTGCACTTCGAACGCCATCATCAGGGCTGGTGGGACATCGATCCGTCGCAGCATCGTTTCATGATCAACGGCCTCGTGAAAAACCCGAAGGTTTACACGATGGATGACCTGATGCGCATGCCCTCGGTGTCGCGAATGCATTTCATTGAATGCGGGGCGAATACCGGCATGGAATGGGGCAACGTGGCCGTGCCAACGGTGCAGTACACGCACGGCATGTTGTCGTGCTGCGAGTTCACGGGCGTGCCGCTGAAGTGGCTGCTTGACGACTGCGGCATCGATCTGAAAAAAGCCAAGTTCATCCTCGCCGAAGGAGCCGATGGCAGCAGCATGACGCGCACCATCAATCTCTCTAACGCGTTAGATGACGTGATCGTCGCCTACGGCATGAACGGCGAAATGCTGCGACCCGAAAACGGCTATCCGCTGCGCTTGGTCGTGCCCGGCGTGCAAGGTGTGTCGTGGGTCAAATATCTGCGCCGTATTGAAGTCGGCGATGAACCTTACGCGACGAAAGACGAATCGCTGCATTACGTTGATCTGATGCCCGATGGACAACACCGGCAATACACCAGCATTCAGGAAGTCAAAAGCGTCATCACTTCTCCGTCGGCCGGTCAAGTGCTGCTCGATAAAGGGTTCTTCAACATCACGGGAATCGCCTGGAGCGGTCGCGGCAAGATCAAGAAGGTTGATGTTTCGGTGGATGGTGGCAAAAACTGGAAAGTGGCACGGCTGGAAACTCCCGTTCTCGACAAGTGCCTCTCGCGTTTCAACCTCGACTGGACCTGGGATGGCGGCGATGCGATTTTGATGTCACGTGCCACTGACTCAACGGGGCAACTACAGGCATCCATTTCCGAGATGCGCAAGGTGCGCGGCACGCGATCGATTTATCACAACAACTCAATACAGAGCTGGCTCGTCTCGGCGAACGGAGAGGTCAGCAATGTTCAGCTCGCTTAACACGCTTCTCGCAGGCTGCGACGAGCGTCTGCGTCGTTGCGCGACGGCTCGTGTACGTCAAGTACACGTCGCCGCCTTGCGCCTAGCATCCATCTCGTCTCGCGCTGCGATAAGCGTGTTAGCCGTCGCCGCAGTAAGTGTTGCCGCAGCACCTCTCAATCTCGGGCGCACAGCCACACCTGCCGAAATCAAGGCGTGGGACATTGACGTCCGGCCCGATTTTGCCGGGCTACCCGACGGTTCGGGAACGGTGGCGCGCGGGCAGGAAATTTGGGAGTCCAAATGTGAAAACTGTCACGGTGCATTTGGCGAATCCAACGAAGTTTTCACGCCGATCATCGGCTACACCACGAAGGATGACATCCGCACCGGACATGTCGCAGCTTTGCGATCAGCGACCGTGCCGCAACGCACCACGATGATGAAACTCTCCGAGCTATCAGTGCTGTGGGATTACATCAATCGCGCCATGCCATGGAACGCGCCGAAAAGCCTGTCGACCGATGAGGTGTATGCCGTCGTTGCCTACATCCTCAATTTGGGTGGCGTCGTGCCGAATGACTATGTGCTCTCAAACAAGAACATGCAGGCCACACAAAACTTGCTGCCGAACCGCAATGGCAAAACACGCGACCACGGCCTGTGGGAACTGGGCGCAAAGCCCGATGTTCAAGGTTCAACATGCATGACAAACTGCACGCCCAAAGTCGCGATCAGTAGCCATCTGCCCGATTTTGCTCGCAATGCGCATGGCGACATCGAGACGCAAAATCGCATGCTGGGTGGTGTGCGTGGAAT
>JBDSYI010000386.1:0-3608 GCA_039925745.1 Casimicrobium sp.
AACGCTCCAAATGACCAGTTGTCGGCAGCACAAAAAGCGGTCGACACCTACCCTAAAGACGCCGCCGCCGCGAAGGTTACCTGGACCAAGGAGGCGGCGGTGAAGGCCCGCGCCGCGGCGCCGCTACGACATGGCGAGGCCTATCCCGCGGAAACCGAAAAAGGGCGAGACATTGCGCGAAAAAACTTCCTTGCGCTGATCTTTTGCTTGATGGTCGGTACCGCTGCATTGCCGCACATCCTGATGCGCTACTACACAACTCCTAGCGTCAAGGCCGCGCGCGATTCGGTATTTTGGTCGCTGTTCTTTATCTTCCTGTTGTACTTCACCGCCCCTGCGCTCGCAGTGCTTGTCAAGTTCGATATTTACACTTTGCTCGTGGGCAGTGAATTCGCAAAGCTGCCAGCGTGGGTGAATTCATGGCAACGCGTCGATCCAAGTTTGCTCTCGATCGTCGACGTCAATAAAGACGGCATTGTGCAACTCGCTGAAATCGCCATCGGTGGCGACATCGTGGTGCTGGCAACGCCAGAAATCGCTGGATTGCCGTACGTCATTTCGGGGCTCGTCGCGGCTGGCGGTTTGGCCGCAGCGCTCTCCACTGCCGACGGATTGCTGCTGACGATTGCCAACGCGCTGTCGCATGACCTGTATTACAAAATGATCAATCCCCACGCGTCGACTTCGACGCGGATCGCGGTCTCGAAGGCGTTGCTGCTGGTCGTCGCCATTTTTGCGGCGTACGTGGCGTCGCTCAAGACCGCAGACATTCTGTTCCTCGTGTCGGCGGCGTTTTCACTGGCTGCGGGTGGCTTCTTCCCGGCGCTGGTGCTCGGCATCTTCTGGAAACGTGCGACCGGGATCGCGGCGGTTCTTGGCATGATTGCTGGCTTGAGCATCACGCTCTACTACATGGCCACCACCCAACCATGGATGCGCGGGCTGTTTCATGTGACCAGCCCAATTGCCGACAATACCTGGTGGGATATTTTGCCCATTTCGGCGGGACTCTTCGGCGTGCCGGTTGGCTTCCTGGTCATCATCATCGTCAGCCTGGTGACGCCTGCGCCGAGACGCGAAGTGCAGGAGTTGGTTGAGCATGTGCGCTATCCGCGGATCAAGGGCGACACGTTGAACACTAGTTCCCTGTAGTTCCCGTGCGGCGATGGATAACTAATAAAAAAGCCCACCTATTAGGCGGGCTTTTTTTCAATCGCGACGACTATTGGGCATCTAGGCCGTTGCTGGATCAGTCGCCTTGAACGATGGTCGTGCGGACACTTTTTTGTAGAGTCGTGCGAGGCTCGGGTGTGCGGTTTCCCACGTGATGTCTGGAAATCGAAACTTGAGATACCCGAGCGCGCACCCCGACGCAATGTCGGCCAGACTCAACGCATTGCCGACACAAAATTCTCGATCACCTAATTCGCGCGCCATCTCGTCAATGCACGCATTGACTTTGTCGAGCTGACGGGTGATTTGTTTGGCGCTTGATTCATTTTGATCGGGCCTCCCAGCTTCCAGCCGCGCCAGAACGGCTGCGTCACACAAGCCATCGGTGATTGCTTCCCAACGCTTGACGGCGATGCGATCACGCGATGTATCCGGAATCAACCGGTGCACAGGCGACACTCCGTCCAGATACTCAACGATCACGCGTGAATCAAACAGGGTGGCACCGTCATCCATGATGAGCGCTGGCACTTTGCCGAGCGGATTGGCGCGGGCGAGATCAGGATTCGGCTTCCACGGATCAGCGATTTCAAGTTCCAGCTCAAGCTTTTTTTCGGCGGCGACAATGCGCACTTTGCGGGCGAAGGGGCTGGTGGGGGAATGGAGGAGTTTCATCACGAGTCTTTTCAGTTTTCTAAAGTGAATCTAGCACGTTCAAGCGGCCCCGCAAACGAAAACCGACCAGCGTTGATAATACGAAGCTCAGCTTCGTCTTTTTCAGCGCAGTCTGAGCAAAATCTCGGCGCCTGCTTGATCCGACCTGCATCTTGACCCCACATCCGACACGTATGCCAACTTTCGACAGCCTTACTGCCATTTCTCCGCTTGACGGCCGCTATCACCGCAAAATGTCCGCGCTGTCTGATGCATTCAGCGAGTACGCGCTCACCCGCGAACGGGTGCGAGTCGAATTTGCCTGGTTGAAGTCGCTCGCGGGCCATCCGGGTATAGACGAATTGCCACCGCTTTCTGCGTCAGCACTTGAGTTTTTAGACGGATTGATTTCGAAGTTTTCGGTCGATGACGCGGCGGCGGTGAAATCGATTGAAGCGACTACCAATCACGACGTGAAAGCAATCGAGTACTGGATTAAGGAAAAATTTAAAGCACTGCCCGAGCTTGCACCGCATGCTGAATTTGTGCATTTTGCGTGCACATCGGAGGACATTAACAACGTTTCCCATGCGTTGATGTTGCAGCGTGGTGTTCATGGCGTGTTGTTGCCGCAGCTCGACGCGTTGATCGCTGGACTTGTCAAAGTCGCGATCAATACCGCTGACATGCCAATGCTCTCGCGCACCCATGGTCAGGCCGCGACGCCGACCACGATGGGCAAAGAAATGGCCCTGTTCGTGGACCGCTTGCGCCACGCTCGCGTAAAGATTTCTGAAGTGCCTCTGCGCGCCAAGATGAACGGCGCAGTGGGCAATTACAACGCGCATCTGTCGGCGTATCCCGACGTTGATTGGCCGGCGATTTCGAAACAGACGATTGAAACGCTCGGCTTGACCTGGCAGCCGATGAGCGCGCAGATTGAGCCGCATGACTACATGGCGGAATTGTTCGACGCCATTGCCCGCGTGAACACGATCCTCATCGATTTTTGCCGCGATACCTGGGGCTACATTTCGCTTGGATTCTTCAAGCAGCGCCTGAAGGACGGCGAGGTCGGCTCAAGCACCATGCCACACAAAGTCAACCCGATTGATTTTGAAAATGCCGAGGGTAATTTTGGACTCGCCAACGCGCTGCTGCGCCACCTCGCCGAGAAGCTCCCCATTTCTCGCTGGCAACGCGACTTAACCGATTCCACCGTATTGCGCAATATGGGTGTAGCCGTTGGTTACAGCCTGCTCGGCGTGAGTTCAGCGATGCAGGGCGTTGGCAAACTCGAAGTGAATGCGGACGCGATGCTCGCCGACTTGAACGCCAACTGGGAAGTGCTGGCTGAGCCGATTCAGACCGTCATGCGCCGTTACGGCGTCGAGGGCGCGTACGAGCAATTGAAGGCGTTGACGCGCGGCCAACGCATCACGCCGGAAGCGATGTCCGCATTCATCGCGACGTTGCACATTCCCGCTGAAGCGCGCGCACAACTTGCGGCGTTGACCCCCGCTCGATACACCGGGTTGGCGGCGCAATTGGCCAAGCGTTACGCGGTGTAATTTTGCAATAGCTTTTTTGCTCAATACAATATTTAACATGGGCTAGCTTGCGATATATCACTTAGTCGACTTTTGTCGATAATCGTATCTAGCCCCGAATAAAACGCCATTTCACCTAAAAGCTGTAACTAATTTCGCACTCTAAAAGCGATTTGTTGAGTGCTTTCCGCGCTGCTACAGTACTCGCATAAGCCGTGCAAAAACCCAAGG
>JBDSYI010000387.1:0-5713 GCA_039925745.1 Casimicrobium sp.
GTGGCGGATCTAAGAGCAATGTGTAGTCGCGGCGAATCGGCGTGTCGCACCCCGCCTCTATGCTCACGCGAATAGCCGGATCGTCTACCGGGCGATTGGTGTGAACGATCAGCAGCGGAGGGTTAGAAGCCGTTTGCAGCTCAATGCGAGCTTGCGACACGACGGCAAGGCCGTTATTGCCTAAAGGCGCAACGACGCGGAAGCAGCGCGCTTCTAGCGAATCCCCCGTGGCACCCAGCAACGGAATGGCAAGTCGCAGCGGCTGGCCAAGATAAGAGGTCACCTGCTCACCGCCAAACGACAGTGCGTCAGCGACGGGCGACCACGTCGCCGCGCCGGACGTGACCAGGCAGAACGCAGCAACGCTCAAAGCCAGCCGAGACTTGCAACGTAATCGACGCGTCAATCCGGGCTCCCCATCGAACAGAATACATGCCTCCATTGTTATTGGGAGGAGTGTAACGAAGAAACGCTAATCGAACCATGGCAGCGCACGCATGAACGGCGCATCGACCGCCGCCAAGGTGCTTGGATAGCCCATTGCAGTACTGACGTTCGCCGTGCATTTCGGCGACGCAGATCAGCAAATGCGAACTGTTCTGGCGCGGTACAAATGCGACCCAAATTGGTTATGCCCGCGGCGCTTCCTGTCGGTAGACGAGCCCAGTTTCAGCGTCCGGCTGCGCGCGACGTTAGCGCTGGCGACTTCAATCGCAGCAGGCAGTACGCTCTATGAGCAATCATTCAATTCCAAACTGATTGGTGGCGCAGCGGTCGGATGCGGGTAGCAGCAATCCGTCGCAAGCAGTCGCGTGCATTGCCACGTCCTGGTATTACGATGTCGGGCGCAATTTCAGTCAGCGGCATAAGCACAAAATCGCGCTCGTGCATGCGGGGATGTGGCAGGATTAGATCAGTGCTGTCGAGTTCTACGGCACCGTAAAGCAGCAGATCAATATCCAGTGTGCGAGCCCTATTTCGCGCACCGAAGCGAGTGCGTCCGTGCGCAATCTCGATATGGGAAGTTGCAAGCCACAAGTCGTGAGCTGACATCGTGGTTCGAATGGCAACCACCGCATTCACATAGTCGGGTTGCGGCTCGTCGCTGCCCCAGGCTGGGCTTTCGTAAAGGGATGACGTGCTGATAATTTCAACACAGGGTATCGCGCTGATCGCGGCTTTCGCACTCAGCAATTGCTCCACGGGATTGCCGAGATTGCTACCCAGCGCCAGATACGCGACGACTGAGTTTGTCACGCGTTGTTGGCTGTCTCGCTGCCGCCGCTATCCGAGCCGCCTTCGCCATCGCGCCGCCGCCCTCGACCGCCACGTGACCTGCGGCGCCGCGCTGGGCCATCTGCGCCTGCCGTAGCTCCAGTGGGGCTTGTATGGCGTGCCTGCGCGCGCTGCCGCTGGCTGATCAACTCCTGACGAATATCAGGGTCGGATTCGATGAAATTGGTCCACCAGTCTGCAAGCTCCTGCTCGACTTCACCTGCTGCTGCCCGCAGCAGCAAAAAGTCATAAGCCGCCCGAAATCGAGCTTGCTCGACAACGCGAAGCGCGGCTTTGCTGGTTCGTTGTTCAAAACGAGGTTGCATGAGCCAGATTTCGCGCGTCACTCCAGCAAATCGCTGTGGCAGGGTGATCGTTTCGCGCTGGCCATCAATCACTTCTTCCATTGCCTGAAGTAGCGCAGGGATGCGGCTTTCACCGCGAGACTCGATCTCGCTCCATCGCTTGGTGACTTCGTGCCATAGCAGGCTGGCGAACAGGAACGCAGGCGACACTGGCTTGTCTTCGCGCACCCGGCGATCAGTATTGTCGAGCGCCAGTTCAATAAATTTCTGCCCGCCTGTTTGCTGATAAATCAGATCGAGCAGCGGCAATAGCCCCTCGGCCAGACCATGCTTACGCAAAGCCGCCAATGTCTCATTGGCATAGCCCGAAAGCAGCAGCTTCTGGATTTCATCGAACAGGCGCGCGGGCGGTACGTTCTTGATCAGCGCCGCGTTCTCGCGAATGGGAACTGCGGTCGACTTAGCGATATCGCACTTGAGCTTTACCGCAAGCCGAATGGCGCGCAACATTCGCACCGGGTCTTCGCGATAGCGAACGTCGGCTTTTCCGATCAGGCGCAGCGTGCGCTTCTCGATGTCTTTGAGTCCGCCCAAAAAATCGACGACGACGTCGCGCATCGGATCGTAGTACAGCGCGTTGATTGTGAAGTCACGGCGCGCGGCATCTTCGGCTTGCGTTCCGTACACATTGTCCGAAGTGATGCGTCCGGTCGAATCGGATTCGACTTCGCCCGCGCCCTTGCTGCCGTCGGTTGTTTTGACCGTATTGCTGCGAAATGTCGAGACTTCAATTGTCTCGTCGCCAAACATCACATGCACCAGCCGAAAGCGACGCCCGATGATGAAGGCGCGGCGAAATTCGTGTTTAACGTCTTCGGGGCGCGCGTTGGTGGCAACGTCAAAGTCTTTCGGCACTACCCCCAACAGAGCGTCGCGAACCGCGCCGCCCACGATGTACGCCTCGAATCCCGCACGCTGCAATTTATCGCAAACGTACACGGCGTTTTTGCTCATGTGCTCGCTATGAATCCCCAGCGCTTTTCCGGAATGTTCCTTGCGGACAGCGGTTCTTTTAGGCAGGACGCGCTCGATGAATGCTTTGATCACTCGGCAAAACCTAGGTAGGTGCATCGAGCCAGCCACTGCATGGCGCAGCGACTGTTGATGCAGTGCCCCTCAGCGTCGTCATGTCGCTAACCACTGGACGTTTGCGCGCCGACGGTTACGGAAATGACCCCGAGGGGCGGTGGAAGGGTGATTCGATTTGGGGCGATTATATCGGCGACGACGGCGCAGCGCAGGTCAGGCGTCAGTTTCCCGCCAGCGTTGCAAGTCTAAAATTGCCCTATTCCACAACCCAAGAGCGACACACACGCCATGAGCTTCGACAAACTCTCCTCCGGTCGCGATGCGCCAAACGACATCAACGTGGTCATCGAGATCCCGATGAACGGTGAGCCGATCAAATACGAAGTGGACAAGGAGAGCGGCGCGATTTTTGTCGATCGCTTCATGTCCACCGCCATGCACTACCCCTGCAATTACGGCTACATCCCGAAAACCTTATCGGGTGACGGCGACCCGGCCGATGTGCTGGTGCTCTCACCGGTGCCGTTGATGCCGGGTGTGGTGGTCCGTTGTCGCCCGATTGGCATGCTCAAAATGCAGGACGAAGCGGGTTCTGACGAAAAGATCCTCGCGGTGCCGGTTGACAAGCTAACCAGTATTTACCGCAAAGTGCAAAGCCCGCGCGACTTGCCGCCGATCGAGATTGACCGTATCACGCACTTTTTCGAACACTACAAAGACCTGGAGCCGGGCAAGTTCGTCAAGATACTGGGCTGGACTGAGGCTGCCGACGCGCGTACTGAAATCGTTATGGCGATGGAGCGGTTTAGCAAACAGAAGTAGCTTTTTCTGGCTGTGGGAGCGGTTCTACCGCGATTTCTCTGACCGAGAGCAACCGCCGCAGTGCCGCTCCCACTGTGGTTTGGCAGGTACGAGTTCAACCTACTCGAACTTTATACGCTGTTCACTCCAATGTTGAACCACTCGCGCCACGCCCGTGCCGTTCGTCGCATACGCGTGACGCCATCGCTCCAACTGGCAAACATTCACCCATCGAAACCAAAACGCTACGGAGCCAGTGATGAGTGAATTCGCAATCCAAATCCTTAAGGGAACGCCAATCTGGGTGTGGGCTATTCTGCTCGCCCTGGTTTATCTTGGCAGCAAGCAACTGAAAGCACGCGTGGTCAAGCGCCAATCCGTGCTGATCGCGCCGGTCGCATTTTTGTTTCTTGGGCTGATGGCAGCGGGTCGCGGGCCAGTGGGTTTCGCGACGTGGGCGGTGTCTCTGATCAGCCTCGCCGCGCTCACTTTTTTTGTCTGGCAACCGACCGCTGGTGCGCGCCACGAAGCCAGCGGTGATCGTTTGCACATGCCAGGCAGTGTCGTACCAATGCTGTTGATGCTGTCGATTTTTCTTTTGAATTACGTGATCAACGTCGTGCTTGCGATCCATCCAGCCTATCGCGATGAACTCGTATGGCAGGTTGGTCCGGCGCTGGTTTTAGGTGCGCTCTCAGGCGTGTTCATTGGACGCGCAGCTACACTCTTTCGCATGAATCATGTGAGTTCGTCCGCCGTTGCTGCCTGAGACAAAAAGCCAGTCGAATATGGACGCCAAGCTCGAAGCACGCCTGCATCCGGGAACGGACTATCACCCGATGCAGGTGATCCCGTATTTCAGGCGCTGGCGTCCGTCAACGCTGCGCAATCTGATCCTCACCGGCATCATGTGCGCGGTCATCGCGGCGATCATCTCCACGACGATTGCGGCGTTTGGCGGAACCCTCACTTGGCAGCGCATTTTCGACATCACGACGGTTACGCTGTCCATTGGCTATGTCCAGCACTACGTGTACAAGTTTTTCATCACGATGGCGAGACGGCGGCCCGGCTGGGCGCGCTGGATCATGCATCCTGCATTTCTCGGTGTGGCACTTCCGGTCGGCGGCATTTACATTGGTTATTCCATCGGACTGGCGATTGTCACGCGCGGCACCGTCTTTCGCTTCAACGAGGGTTGGCGCGAGTTTGTATTTGCATCCTGTATCGCCGTCGCGATTGGTTGGGCGCTTTGGGAGACGGTCGAAGCCAGCCGCAAGCGCGAGGTCGAAGCGCGTGAACGCGCTGAACTCGAAGCGTCCGTCGCGCGAGCTGATCGCGAACGGGCGACGGCCGAACTGAAGACTTTACGCGCCCAGGTCGAGCCGCACTTTCTCTACAACACGCTCTCCAATGTGGTCAGCCTGATCGAGCGCGAACCCAAGATGGCGAAGCACATGACCGAGCGGCTGATCGGATACCTGCGGAACACGTTAGACGCATCGCGCCGCGAGCATGCGACCGTCGGCGACGAGCTGGAAATCATTGCGGATTATCTGGAAATTTTGCGCATTCGTATGGGCGAACGTCTCACTTATTCGCTGGTCGCTGACGACGAGGCGCGCGCCATGCCGCTGTCGCCGATGCTGCTGCAACCACTCGTCGAGAACGCGATTAAGCACGGTCTTGAGCCAAAGATTGAAGGCGGCAATGTCACCGTGTCGGCGCGTGTTGAGGCCGGGGCGCTGCGGATCGAAATTGCTGACACCGGCCTCGGCTTTGGCGTGGCGACGGATACCGGTGGCAGCGGAAGCGGACTCGCGAACGTCCGCGCCAGATTGAAGGCGCTCTATGGCGACACCGCGAAGCTGACGATTGACCAGTTCGTCGAGCCGGTGACGGGCACGAAAATCGGTCTCTTTATCCCCGCTCACATATAACAGCTTTTTGTTGAAATGACAGTTACATAGGGGATGAGGCTAATAAATCGTCAAAGTCAACTTTTGACTAAATCTGCACTTAGCCCCTGTGTAGGCGTTCTTTCAGCGCAAAGTTGTTACGAATTCTCAAGGTATTTTTATGTTGAATTTCACAGCCTTAATTGCTGAAGACGAAGCTCACTTAGCCCTCGCGCTGAAGGACGCACTCGCTCGAACCTGGCCAGAGTTGCGCATCGTCGATGTTGTTGGCAACGGCCCCGCCACGATTCACGCCGTGGATCAACATGCGCCGAACGTGCTGTT
>JBDSYI010000388.1:0-3674 GCA_039925745.1 Casimicrobium sp.
TAACGCCACCTCGATTGCAATGGCCGATTACAAGCTCGAGCACATCGTCAAAGTGCTCAATCGTGAGGCGGCGAAAATCGCGCGCGAGTGCTGCGCCGAGTGGACCAAGAAAACACCAGACAAACCGCGCTTTGTTGCGGGCGCGCTCGGCCCGACCAACAGAACTGCCAGCATTTCACCGGACGTCAACGATGCGTCAAAACGCAACGTGTCTTTTGATGAATTGGTGACGGCGTATGTCGAGCAACTCGAAGGTCTGAACGAAGGCGGCGTCGATCTTGTGCTGGTTGAAACTATCTTTGACACGTTGAATGCCAAAGCCGCGCTGTTCGCCTACCAAACCGTGTTCGAAAACGATCGTGATCCGCCACCACTCATGATCTCCGGCACGATTACTGATGCTTCGGGGCGCACATTGTCCGGACAAACGGTCGCTGCGTTCTGGATCAGCGTGAAGCACGCGAAGCCGCTGTCCATTGGCATCAATTGCGCGCTGGGTGCAGTCGCCATGCGGCCGCATATTGAAGAGCTTTCGAAGCTCGCACCCGACACGTTTATCAGCGTGTATCCGAATGCTGGGTTGCCTAATCCTTTGTCGGAAACTGGCTATGACGAAACACCAGAGATGACGTCGGGGTTTCTGAAAGAGTTTGCGCAGAGCGGACTGGTCAATATTGTCGGCGGATGTTGCGGGACTACGCCGGGACATATTGGGGCGATTGGTGATGCGGTGGCTAAGATTTCGCCGAGAGCGGTTACGGCCTAGCTGCTGACTGGTTTGTTCCCTCGCCCCTTTCGGGAGTGGGCTTAGGTGTTTGTAAACATCGCGTAGCGCAAATATCCGTTCGTGGTGCGCCTGTTGAACCATGGATGCTTCGCCACGAGCTGCTCATGCCGCAGGGCAGTCACTTTTCTTGCTTCGTAAAGATTAGTAACCAAAAGAAGGCGACCCCGACATTCGCCCTGATCCGATATTTGGAGTGAAAACGTCGCGCGGTCCGGAACTCGCTACGCTCAAACAACGGACCGCTTCATCGACGTTTTCACTCCAAATCTCAGGGGCGAATACACGGGGACCCCGTCGAACCAATATTTGATCGCTGTGCGATGAGGACTACGGGAACCCGGATGCAAGCATCCGGGCTACGCTTGCTATTTGGAATTATCGGGGGCGTATGCGCGCCTCCCAAAGTCTCGCGCTGGCGACGGAATGACAATTCACGTATTGACGGCATCGTACCTAATGAATACTGTTCGCAACCTAATACAGGACGCAGAATGAAACTTTCAATCGCAGCACTGCTGCTATCCATATTGGTCACACCTCTGGCGCACGCTGTGTCATGCGGGACACTAGCGGCGCCTACCAGTTGCACCGTTACTACCGGCGGGCGTCTCTACACGTTCACGGCGTTTACGCTAGTGGAATCGACCGCCGGTGGGGGCGCAGCATTCCCTTACACGGCTTCGGACTTGACCATCGATATTGGGAGTGATGCCGCAGGCGCAGCAGTGCTTACGTTTGCAAGGTTGGGAATGGGGCCTTTGCTTGTCAATGCAGGCGAAACGCGCGGGGGCATCATCACTTATGCCGTGACAGTCAGCAATGCGCAAACCGGTATCGTAAGCGTTGGAACGCCCTTCACGGTCGGCTTGGGCCCGTCTAGTCAAACCAACAATGGCGCAGCTACGTTTCAATTCATTCCTACATTCAACGGGCAGGGTATTTCATGTGTTGCCACGTTCGCGGCATTTGGCAACTGCGTGATACCAGCGGGGAAGCCATTGAGCTTTACCGCAGGAAATATTTTCAACATGACCGGGAATGCTGGTACCGCTTCCGTGTTTAACTTTAAAAATTTAATCCGTGCTGATTTTGTACCGCTCGCCCTCATTGACATTGACGGCAACGGCACTGAGGAGGCGCTAACGGACGGCCTGTTGGTCACTCGCTATCTCCTTGGTTTGCGGGGTTCCGCCCTTGTAACTGGTGCCGTTGGTGCAGGAGCAAGACGCGATACCAGCCAAATTGAGCAATATTTGCACACATTGGTGCAATAGCTGGCCTAGCCGGAATGCTCGCATCCGGGTTCCCGTAGTCCTCATCGCGGAGCGATCAAATATCGGTTCGACGGGGTCCCCGTGTATTCGACCCCGAGATTTGGAGTGAAAACGTCGATGAAGCGGTCCGTTGTTTGAGCGTAGCGAGTTTCGGACCGCGCGACGTTTTCGCTTCAAATCTCGGATCAGGGCGAATGTCGGGGTCGCCTTTTCTTTGGTGACTTTCTTTTGGCGAAGCAAAAGAAAGTTACTGCCGCGCGGCATGAGCGCATTCGTTCAAGTGTGCTTCGCGGTGACTACGAACTGGATCCCCGCTTTCGCGAGGATGACGGCGGCGCGCGTTTGAAGGCGGGTGACCGAAAGTGGCTTGCTGTCGGGCAACCTCCGACCTGCGTGCGTTACAGTAACGCCATGACCTCCCCCTGCATCGACATCCACAGCCACTTCTTCCCCGCGCAAGCCCCCAACTTCGCGACAAAATTCGGCGACCCATCCGGCCCTTGGGTAACGCTTGACGATCACGGCGACGGCACCGGCATGATGATGCTCGGCGACAAACCGTTCCGCCCAGTGCATTCCGCTTTATGGGATGCCCAGGCGCGGATCAAAGAGCTTGACGCCAACACTGTCGCCACACAAATCATCTGCGCCACGCCCGTGATGTTCGCCTACGAAGCCCCCGCCGAGCAAGCGGCTTACGTGGCAAGCACTTACAACGATCTTGCGCTCGCGATGTGCGCCGACAGCGGCGGTCGCCTTAAAGCGCTCGCGCAGGTACCGCTGCAAGACGCTGATCTCTCGTGCAAAGAGCTGACGCGGGCCATGCGCGCGGGCTGCGTCGGTGTGCAGATTGGCAACCACGTCGGCCCGCGCGAGATGGACGACGAAGGCATCGTGCGCTTCCTCGCGCATTGCGCGGCGGAGGGCGCGGCGGTGTTGGTGCATCCGTGGGACATGCTGGGCGGGGATCGGCTCAAGCGCTGGATGAGCGCGTGGACGGTGGCGATGCCGGCGGAGACGCAGTTCGGCATCATGGCGATGATTTTGGGTGGTGCGTTTGACCAGTTGCCGACTGACCTTCGCATCTGTTTTGCGCATGGTGGCGGCAGCTTTCCTTACCTGTTGGGGCGGCTGGAAAACGCGTGGCATCGGCGCGATATTGTGCGCGGTATTTCTAAGCATCCACCGAGTCACTACCTGAATCGCTTCAGCGTCGACAGCGCGGTGTTTGATCATCGCGCGCTGCGTTTGCTAATCGACACGATGGGCGCGGATCATGTCATGGTCGGCAGCGACGCGCCGTTTCCGCTCGGCGAAGAGCACATTGGCGATCTGGTCCGAAACCAACCGGACGTAAACCCGGCTGACCGGACGGCGATTTTGAGGGACAATGCCAACTCGTTTTTTCGGCTGGCCTAGGGAAAATGCCGACATGCGTTTTTTGCATGCTCATTTACATTAATTGTCATTGACTGGTGCCAACGCGCCAATAAATCACGCAACGGAGGAAATATCATGCATAAACTGGTCGTAGCACTCACTGCCGCTGGCCTCGTATCGGGCGCTGCTTTTGCACAAACGTCGCCGCTCAAAATCGGCTTTGTCGCCGAGCT
>JBDSYI010000389.1:0-3668 GCA_039925745.1 Casimicrobium sp.
GGCTGCATTGCCGGAGACCGACTTTGCGCGATGGAACGCTCATCTCGAACCGTGCGATATGCCGCTGGGAAAAATTCTGTTCGAGGCAGGGTGCCAATGTACCCATGCTTACTTCCCGACCACCTCAATTATTTCGATGTTGTATCTGACAGCGAAAGGCGAAGCCGTTGAGACGGCCGTTGCCGGATGTGACGGCATCGGCGGCTTGCCGCTATTGACGACTGGTTCGCTGGCCCCAGGTCGTGCGATAGTGCGCAGCGGTGGGCACGGGTTTCGCCTGAACGCCAGTTGGCTGATGCAGGAGTTCGATCGCTCCCGAGCGGTTCAGCAATTATTACTTCGCTACATGCAGGCCGTACTCACGCAGACGTCGCAAATAGCAGTGTGCAACCGCCTTCACTCCCTTGAGCAGCAACTAAGCCGCTGGCTTCTGATGAGCCTTGATCGCGTGTCCGCTGACGAAATTCTCGCCACTCAGGAATTGATTGCCAGTTCGCTCGGCGTGCGGCGTGAGGGCGTGACCGCAGCTGCGGGACACTTACAGGATGCAGGATTGATATCGTATCGCCGCGGGCATATCTCTGTGCTCAATCGCGAAGGACTGGAGCGATCTGCCTGCGAATGCTATGCGGTGCTTAAGCAAGACTACGAAGCTTTGATGCCCGAGACGGCGTTGGCCACGTAAATCACGGGGCGTCGGCGAGCTACGCCGGTGCTTACGAATGTATCCGTTTAGCGTCGGCCTTCTATCCTGGGCCGCTTTTCTAGTAGCACCGTCACCGCCGCCGCGAGTTCTGCGAGCGTGCGGACCTGTGATTCGTCGACCTTGTGGGGCTGAAAATCATAGGCGCAAACTGTGCCCATCACCAGCCCCTCGGACGTCCTGATGGCAGCGGCCGCATAAAAGCGAAAGTAGGGTGGCCCAACGACCAACGGATGCGAAGCAAATCTCTCGTCGGCTGTCGTATCTTCACTCACCATAACGCCTTCGGGCTCCTGCAGCATGCGAATGCAGAACGATGTCGAGCGTGGAGATTCTTTTACATCGGTACCAATCCTGGACTTGAACCAGTCGCGATCTTGATCCAGAAAATTGACTGCGACCAGTGGAACGTCGAACAAATTTTTGGCCGCGCGGGCGATGTCGTCGTACGCAGTTTCCGGACCGCTATCCAGAATCAAATAACTGCGCAGACGTTCCAGCCGCGATTGTTGAAGCGAGTTCGTGTCAAGTTCGATTTTCATCGAACGATTCTATGTAGTTTCGCGTGGTGGCA
This sequence comes from Casimicrobium sp., assembly GCA_039925745.1. Classification (GTDB taxonomy): domain Bacteria; phylum Pseudomonadota; class Gammaproteobacteria; order Burkholderiales; family Casimicrobiaceae; genus Casimicrobium. The sequence continues at coordinate 1,278 of JBDSYI010000389.1, forward strand.
CGCGCAGTCCACTATTTCTTCGAACCAAACCCCAGTAGCAGCCCACCCACAACGATTGCGCCAATACCAGCCCACATCGGCACGTTAACGGTTTCTTTTTCCTTGACCGACAGCTCGAGTGGACCAAGTTTCACGTCGTGTGTCGCCTTGGTAAAACTGAAACTACCGTAGAGCAAGCCGAGTGCGCCTGCGACGATTAAGATGATTGCGATGAGACGGATTGGATTCATATTTGTGCGTTTCCGGTTATGCGGTGGTGTTTGTAAGTCTAATCGGACTCTTCAGTGATGGGTAAGTTGTGATTGCTTTAACCACGCGTCCCATGGCGCTATACCCGGCAATGGCGTCGACGCAACATTCGCTTCGTCATCCGCGAAATCGAAAATTTCCAACTTAAAGGGTGGGAAGTCATCACACGCTGAGTCGTCAGGCGGAGGAATTGTTGTGGTATGCGTCCGCGCAGGTTTGTCGATGAAAGTGATTTTTTTCATGTTAGCTCCTGCAATGTGGAGAAACGCTGTGTAACGCTGCTGCAAAAAAGTCTGCACCAACATAATTCGCAGACTAATCCTCAGACAGCAGGGGGTCTGTCGTACAGATGATTGTTCGGCTGTAGGCACACAACTACATCGCGTGCTGTTGATCAGACCATGCAAAATACAGGCATCACTATGAAATCCTTAGCTGTAGTCATCGGAGCCACTGGCGGAATCGGAGGCGCTCTCATGCATGCGCTGACTCAGTCCGCCCGATACGAAGCGGTCATCGGCTTGTCGCGAAGCAGCACGCCGTCGCTTGAATTGATGGCGGAGGGCAGCATCAAAGCCTGCGCAGCATTCGTCGCGGAGCAGGGCACGCCGCGGCTCATCGTCAACGCAACCGGCGTCCTGCAAACTGGAACGCTGAAAGCAGAAAAAAGCTGGCGCGAACTTGATGCCACAGAAATGGCGCAAGCGTTCGCAGTCAACGCGATTGGCCCGGCGCTCCTGATGAAACACTTTCTTCCGTTGTTGCCTCGTGCCGGCAGCGCGGTATTCGCCACCCTTTCCGCCAGAGTCGGCAGCATTGGCGATAACCGCCTCGGTGGTTGGTACAGCTACCGCGCATCAAAAGCAGCGCTTAATCAACTCGTGCGAACGGCCGCAGTCGAACTGCGCCGCCGCTCGCCCAACGCCATTTGTGTCGCGCTGCATCCGGGAACGGTGGATACGGGTTTGTCGGCGTCGTTTGCCAAGTCGGGGCTTGATGTGCAAACGCCAGAGGTTGCCGCACAACATTTGCTGCACGTTCTTGCAAACCTCACCGTGGACGACAACGGCGGATTCTTTGACTATGCTGGTGCTGAAGTGCCGTGGTGAAACGCGGCACCGGCGCAGGACGTTTTCAGCTCGAACGTTGCGCCGAGATCGCGGCTATTTTTGCCCGGCGTTGGTCACCGGAAAGCGCGCTCCGGTAAAGTCAATAATCGCCTGCGACGCTTCTTTCTCGACGCCCGAATAGTGATGATCAGCGTGGGCGACCATCACCTGCTGCGATTGCGGCAGCAGCATTAAATGCGCGCGTCGAAGCCACGCTTTAGACAGGCACGCCGGCACATCGTTTTCACCGTAGAGGTCGAGCACGGGTAGCGAATTTTCTTTCAACGGCAATATCCGTCCGGTCACACCCATCGCGACCCACGCGACATACGGAGCGTGCGGCGTTTGGTGAAAATAGACGTTAGCCATCCACGACCCCATGCTGTGCGAAGCCAGTATCACTTTCGCGTAACCACGTTCGTGCAGCCATTCGTGCGCGGCTGTCAGTCGCGACGTGGCGTCGGGGAAGGTGCTGACGTAGTCATCGCCACTGGTGGTTTCCCGGGAGCGCACCGGCATTTGAATGGATAACGTCGCGTACCCGGCATCAGCCAGCAACACGCGCAACTGTCCGATCCAGCCGTAATCGGGATTTACGCCCACGCCGTGCGCGAGCACGAAGGCAACCTGCTTCTGCTTGCCTTCGGTAAAGATCGCAAAAAACTTGCGGCCATCGGTGGTCGTCAACGTCTGCGCGTCGCCCACCACGATGCCCGGCTCCACCTCCGCACGCAAGCGCGCCTCGCGGACCGTGTCGGACTGCGCGAATGCACTGACGCTCGACAAATACACAAAGACTATGAGCCAAAAATTTAAGAATGACTTCACGCAACTGCTCCTGAACGGGTGATGCGCGCGAGCTTATACCGTTGGTGACCCATCAATGCGCGCGAATCCCGTTCGAACCGCTGAATGGCTTCGCAACAATTACGTTGCGGCAAGCGCTTGTTCGCGAACGAGGGCGGCGCGAGCCCGCGATCGAACGACGACGCAGAACTTTTCCAAAATCAACGTGGCGGCAGTGCCAACAACT
>JBDSYI010000390.1:0-2237 GCA_039925745.1 Casimicrobium sp.
GTGGTTGGTGCCGGTGCTAAACCGTTCATTGCGTACACGATTTTGTCGGTGACCGACTATGGCGCGGGTGATGAGGTGATTTATCCGGTTCCGGGATTTCCGATTTACGAGTCGCAGATCACGATTCACGGCGCGGTGCCGGTGCCGTTGTATCTGCGTGAGAGCCGAAATTTTGCGTTCGATCCGGCTGAGCTTGAAGCGAAAATTACGGCAAAAACGAAGCTCCTGATTTTGAATTCGCCGCAAAATCCGACCGGCGGAATTTTGACGAAAACTGACCTCGAAGCCATCGCCGCAATTTTGCGCAAACATCCGCAAATCTGGGTGTTCTGCGACGAGATTTATGGCCGCCTGACGTTCGAAGGCAGCTTCCAGTCGCTGGCCAGTTTGCCGGACATGCAGGAGCGTTGCATCATCAGCGACGGCGCGTCGAAAACGTGGGCGATGACCGGCTGGCGCATTGGCTTCACGGCGAACAAATTGCTTGCCCCGGCGTTCACCAAATGGGTGACCAATACCGACAGTTGCGCAAGCCACATTTCGCAATGGGCCGCAGTCGCCGCCGTGAGCGGGCCGCAGCACGAAGCGGAGATGATGCGCTCGAAATTTCTGGAGCGGCGTAACCTGATCGTGCCGCTCTTGAACGCGATTCCCGGCATCAAATGTCAGGCTAGCGGCGGCGCGTTTTATGCATGGCCGAATGTCACCGAATTGTGTGAAATGACGGGCTTGAAAGACAGTGAAGAGCTGCGTAAACGGCTACTGTACGAAGCAGGCGTTGCCGTGCTCGCCGACATTCATTTTGGCCACCGCGTTCCCGGCGACGGGCAACACATCCGCTTCAGCTACGCCACACAGAACGAAAACATTGTGAAGGGCGTGCAGCGGATTGCCGACTGGGTAAAGCGAAGTACGAAGTAGGGTGGCGATAGCGAAAAATAAGGTCGCTCGCGCGGTTTTTTAAGAGTACGTACCCTAGATAGCTTTTCCAAAAAATAACCACTGCACGGGGGCTAGGGTCAAATAATCGCTAAAGTCGATTATTGACGTTTTGGACATGTAGCCCCTATTCCAACGTCGTTTCACGAAAAATCTGTATGCCATTTCCTTGTCAGTGTTAATGCCTGACACCGCCGATACCGCCTTTTAATAATCATTCATCAACTGACTGAATAAATCGTGATCGACCATCCGCAAAGAACCGCGCTGCATAACGAAATCCACGCGCGTCCGCCGGAGCCGATGACGCCGCCGCTGGCGATTTCACATGTGGTCATGTTGTGTGACCCGGCGGAGCGCGAGGCCAGTCGGGCGCACCTGTCCAGGCTGTTGCGCGATCATCATCTGCCAGCGCTCGACGACACAATTAGTCATTCGCGGCACAACCTCGGTGCGTACCGTGTGCGCTGGGAGCGGCACTCCGAGTTTGTTAGGTGGACATTTATTGCATCGTTGGGCTCATCAGCTACATCGCCAAAGGCATGCAAGTGTGGCGATGGCCGTGGTCGCCCGAATTAACGGCTGCGGTTGCCATTCCGTTCGTGGCGCTCAGCGTGTGGTGGTCAATCCGGCGGCTGCATCAGCGGATATTGGCGCATCAGCGCGATTAGGCGTATCCGTTTTGATTTGGTAACCGCTGTTTGACGCTGACCCCGCGCCAATGGCTTGATATACGGCCACGCTGTCGGCCAGTCGCTGGGCCTGTGCTGCGGTCAATCCGCGCCGGGATTGCAGTGTTTGTTGTTGTGAGATGAGAAGTTGCAAATAGCTGGCCGCGCCCAGTGTGTATTGGCGCTCAACGGAGCGCAACGACGCCTGAGCGGCGGCGTCTGCAGCAGCGAGGGCTGCTAACGATTGCGCGTCGTTTTCGACGGCTCGCAACGCGTCTGCCACGTTGCGGAAAGACTCAAGGACAACGTGCTGGTAGTTGGCGGCAGCGCCGTCAAACGCGGCGAGGGCGGCTCGCTTTTCGGCGGGTAGCGCGGGGTTGAAGAGGGGTTGGCTGAGCTGACCGGCCAGACTCCACAATGCTGTGCCGCTTCCGAAAAGTGCTCCGAGCGTCAGCGCTTGCGAGCCGAGGTTCGCACTGAGATTAATTTGCGGATAAAGTCTGGCGACCGCTGCGCCGTAATCTGCATTGGCCGCATGCAGCAACGCCTCTGCGGCTTGAATGTCCGGGCGCTGGCGCACCAGTTCTGAGGGCACTACGAACGGCAGTTCGGCGGGCAGGGTGAAAT
>JBDSYI010000391.1:0-32999 GCA_039925745.1 Casimicrobium sp.
CCGCCGAAGTGTTTTACGCACGATGTAGGCTACTCACCGCACGCGCTTCTAATCGTTGTTAGCGCTACAGGAATGGTCCGCTTCGCAGTTCAAACGGGGCTCTCCCGCGAGAACCTTTTGCGCTCATTCAGCGAGAAATGCAGCCCTATATTAAAGACACCGGTGGCAAGCATAAAAGCACTACGTATTGCGCTGGTAGACACGGTTCTTGAACCCGCTTGACAGAGCGGGGCGCGTGCCCATGCCACTAACGTTCAGGGTATGCCGCGCGTAAGGGTCGATTGGCATCAAAACAGTTATCCCCAAGCCGTGGGGGTAAGTCTGTGGACGCGCGCAGTAACAGCGGGAGTCCATTAGGCCAGTGCCCACTTCATGGGTACTGCGCTACATTGCAGCAGAACACTGTGACGCAGTTGCGGAATGCGAACCCTTCGCACGCCATCACAGCCCTCATGGTCAAGCAAATATGGACTGTACAGCAGAGAATCTCAGGCCTCCCGTCAGGTTGCCCACTGGTAAAGCTCCCCAGCTTTGTCCAATTGCGTCAGGCCTGAGACATGACAGAAGCAGCATGAGAGCAATTTATGGCGTCGCTAGTCGAAGGAGTGGCGGGGTTGGTTTTGCGGTGTTAAGGTGTGCGTCCGCCGAGCAGCTGTAAAGGAGTTAATCGATTCGTCTCCGATATATTCGACAATGATGCGACCGTGAGGATTGATTTCTGCGCGGCGATGTCGCCTCAGGTGGCGTGCGTCCACTGCATTTCCCTCCGCCGGGAGAAGTCCGGCTTGGCCGTCATGTTCCATATTGGTTCGCCAAAGGTTTTGGAGAAGTAGCGAAAGTGCGCGTCCAGCGTTTTGTGATGTCGCACCGTGCGATTACGTACAAAATGCGCTTCGTGGGGTGAGTATCGTCCGTTCCTTACGGCGAATCCAAGGTCAGCCGCATTTCTTACTTATCAATCTCGGCTGTTTCAGCCACTGAATGGAACTTGATATGAACTACGTGGAAAGCGACACTTGCGGCAGGTACACCGTCGGCAGCAACGGCCCGACTCATGCGAATGGACATAGCGGTCCAGGGCCACGCCTGATGGGCACTGACACGCTCAACGGCAACGATGTTTTCAACGAGAAAGGTGAAGATCTCGGAGACATCAAGGAATTCATGCTCGACTTGAAAATCGGTCGTGTGTGCTCTGTGGCGCTTTCGTACGGCGGCTTTCTTGGCATGGGTGACAAACTCTTCGCGATGCCCTTTACCGCGTTGAAACTGGACACGGTGAACAAGCGCTTTGTACTGGACGTTGACCAAGACCGGCTCCACGACGCGCCGGGATTTGACAAGGATCATTGGCCCAATATGTCGGATCAAGCATGGGCGCAGGGCATTCATACGTACTACGGCACCAAGCCGTTCGCGAACGACCTGCTCATTTAGTTTCAGCGCGCGGTGGCCAACATTCCCGAAGTCGACGCCTCGTGTCCGCTCTTCTTTGTGATCAACGCCGCGTCGGGTCATAACGATCCTGACGCGACGCGCCGGGTGATTGAACAGACGCTATCGGCCAGCGGCCGCGCGGGCGAACTGCTCTACGCAGCACCCGATGAACTTGCAAACGTCGCCAGTAAGGGCTGTGCGGCAGCCAAAGCGAAAGGCTCAGCGGTCGTCGCCGTCGGCGGCGATGGCACTATCAACACCGTAGCGCAAGCCGCCTATGCTGAGAGCTGTCCGATGGGCGTGTTGCCTCAAGGAACCTTCAACTATTTCGCCAGAACGCACGGCATCCCGATCGATACTGCTGGCGCCATGCAGACGATATTGAATGCAACGCCAGTTCCGGTGCAAGTAGGGTTGATCAACGATCAGGTTTTTTTAGTTAACGCGAGCGTTGGACTCTACCCTGAGCTTCTTCAGGATCGCGAAGCTTACAAGGCGCGATTTGGTCGCAGTCGACTGGTCGCATTTGCGGCGGCGCTGGTTACTTTGTTAGCCCGGCATCGGCAACTGTACCTTCGGATCGAACGCAGCACCGGTGTGCGCGAAGTGAAAACGCCGACACTGTTTGTGGGCAATAACCGCCTGCAACTAGAGCAAGTGGGGCTTGCCGAAGCGCAGGCGCTGGATGAAGGCTGTATTGCCGCGGTGATGCTGCGTCCGATTGGCTCACTGGCAATGCTCGCGCTGCTGTTTCGCGGTGCATTTGGCAGTCTTGGTGAGGCGGACACGGTGGAGAGCTTCAAGTTTCACCACATGCTCGTCACGCCCAGTGCGGCACGGCATGGGCGCAAAGTAAAAGTGGCGTTTGATGGCGAACTGAGCCAAATGCGTGCGCCGCTTGATTTTCGGGTAGCCCCGAAGCCGCTGTTCCTGCTGAAATCAGACGTGATCCAACCCAAACGGGATAGTGTGTGAGCGTGCTACTGCAAATTTCGGACCCGCATTTCGGCACCGAGCAATTGCCCGTGGTCGAGGCGCTGGCGTCACTCTCGCGTGAGCAACACCCTGATCTGCTGGTGCTTTCGGGCGATATTACGCAACGGGCGACGCAGGATCAGTTTCGCGCAGCGCGGGCCTTCATCGATCGTCTCAGGGTGCCGTTTTTGGCGATTCCGGGTAATCACGACATTCCACTGTTTGATCTGGGTGCGCGACTGTTGAATCCGTATTCGCGATTTCACCGTGCATTTGGCGACACACTTGAGCCGACGCATGACTCCCACGATTTACTGGTGCTGTGCGTCAACACAACCCGGTGGTATCGACACGTCAACGGTGAGGTGTCAGTGGCGCAAATTGATCGCGTCGCCGCCGCACTAAGGCAGGCCAGCTCGGGGCAACTGCGCGTGGTCGTAGTTCACCAACCCGTGGCAGTCATACGCGCTACGGACGTGCACGATCGTCTGCGCGGCTATGCACTTGCGATACGGCGCTGGTCGGACGCTGGCTGCGACATCGTAATGGGAGGGCACATTCATCTGCCCTATGCAGCGGCATTAACGAATCCGCCGCGACCGCTGTGGGCTGTGCAGGCGGGCACGTCAGTGTCCTCCCGCACCCGCGAAGGGATACCGAATTCGGTCAACATCGTGCGCTGTGGCGATGATGCGTCAGCGGGGAGTAGTCTCATTGAGCAATGGGACTATGCTGCTGCGGTCGACGCATTCGTTCGCTCGACGGTGACCGAAATCACAGCGGCGCCCCAGACCGTTGAAGCCTGACCCACAACTGCTGGAGCAATGGGCTCGCTGGGCAGGCGGGCACGCGCTGCCCCTGTTCTTTGCAATGCTCACATTGACGCTAGCGGCGACACTCGCAGGCTGGTGGGTTGTGCGGCGATACACCGGTCCTGATTTTCGCTTTGCGCAGTTGCCGATGCGTTTCTTAAGTTTGCGGTTGGCGGTCGGGCTGACGGTCATACTGCTGGGCAGCTTCGTCTTCATCGAACTCGCTAGCGAACTAGGGGCTCAGGAAGCACTCAGTCGGGCGGATCGCGCGTTCACCGAAGCGATACGCGCTAGCGTCACAACACCGGTGGTGCAAACGTTCGCAGTGTTGACCCATTTCGGCGACACCGCTACGCTCTTCGGCCTGTGCATTGTGGTGGCGGTTGCGCTGGTGTGGCGGGGCCGATGGTGGCTCACGCTCGGCTGGGTGGCCGCGGTGGCTGGTAACGGTGTGCTGAACACCGCGCTCAAACATGGTTTTGCGCGTGTGCGGCCACTTGGTCTCGACGGGCTGACGCTTGAAGACGGCTTCAGCTTTCCCAGCGGGCACAGCTCCGGCTCGGTCGTTGCCTATGGCATGTTGGCCTATTTGGCGCTTCGGCTGTTGCCGTTTCGTTGGCATCTGCCAGCGCTGATACTGGCGATGACGCTTGCCCTCACGGTGGGCAGTAGCCGCTTGTTCCTGCGCGTGCATTTTGCAAGCGACGTGATCGCGGGCTTTGCGTCTGGCGCGGCATGGCTCGCGCTATGTGTCACCGCCATTGAGCTTGGTCGCTGGATTAAAGTGCATCGTCAGGGAGTCATTCACAGCCCCTTTACACCTTAAGCTGCACCTTTTTCTGGCTCGTGACGCGTCCGGCGCCCACGGTTCACCGGCCGCCGTTCAGCCCAGAATCGGATTACTTTTGAGCCGCCATGTTCCGACAACTCACCGCACAATCGCGACAAGCCTTAGCGCAGTCTTCCATTCCACCCACTGCATCGCAGCTCTTCGCGCAGGCATCGCAAACATCAGCGCATACCCCACAGAGGCTTACATGGTGTGCGGATTGGGAAAGCATGAAATTTGCTGAGGTCTGGCAGAGTTCCGCACAGTTCATCATCAGGCGAAAGTGATTTGCCTCAACATGTTTTCCACCTGTTTTCAAGCAGTGAACCATAGCTGACTGTAAGCAAGTCGCGTGGCAGTGACTGCAAGCATCAATGCAGGATTGCATGCTGGCGTGATCCGCCGCGTGTGAGGGCATCGTTTGATTCATTTGTGTTTCTCCCAAAAGTTGGGGTTCATGACATGTAGACCTATGACTCCTCAGAGTGAGGCAAGCTTCAGTTTTCCACCTTCCGTAAAAATATATGAGAAATGAATGAACGTCCGTTCGGCAACGCACAAACGAAAGTTGGGCCTGCTTTGCGCTAACCCATCTGACTCACAGGAGCGACGGGCGGCCGCTTATCAGCTACCGCTACTTTACCAACCGCTGTTTCGCCACGAACTGCGCCGCGTGTTGAATCGTGGCGAGGCCGTGAACGCAATGAAGCGTTCGATCGATACCGGGCGCATTGCGCCAGCACAGGCGAAGCGGCCCGAGGAGACGCAAGCGGTCGCCGACGCGTTGAATCTGTTGGCCAATGTTGTGATGGCGTGGAACACCATGCAATTGCAGGCGGTACTCGGGCGCTTGGCTAATCGCCGCCAGTTCATTGCATCTGAGCTCACCGGCAAGATCGCCCCGACGCGTCCTGAGGGAATCAATCTGCGCGGCATCTTCCGATTCCCCACCGAGCGCTACGCGGAGCAAATACTGCCTTCGCAAAACCTCCCGAAAATCGTTGCTAACGCGTGAAATTGAGTTGGAGTTGGTGCGGGCCGGCGCTTCACAAAACACCGAGCAGGAAAGACACAAGCATCAAGCACTTAGCCGACCCACCCCGCACCAGTGCTCGCTTCCAGCGTTGCGAATTTGGCAGTAAAAACAATTGGACCCCGTTGAAGATGTCAGCATGTCTCTTCGGCCCCAAGTGCGGCTCACCGGCTTTCGCTTTTGGATGTAGATCAACACTATGCTGACCATCGCAGCGTGGCACTAGTCACCCTGGAGGTTCATGCAACCGATTCAAGGGGTTTTTGAAGGGTGGCGCAACTGGCGGCGCAGTACTTTGCCGAGGTTGGACTTGGGCAAGGGCTCGATCCGGAATTCGACGATCTTTGGCATCTTGTAGCCCGTCAGGTGAAGTCTGCAGTGCGCCAGCAGTGTCTCTTCAGTCAGCGCCGGGTCCTTGCGAACGACGACGATCTTGACGACCTCGCCGGAGCGCTTGTCGGGCTCGCCGATGGCGCCGACTTCGGCCACACCCGGATGCAGCGCCACGGCATCCTCAACCTGGTTCGGAAATACCTTGAAGCCCGAGACCACGATCATGTCCTTCTTGCGGTCGGTGATCTTGAACGCTCCGTCCTCGTTCATGTGGCCCATGTCGCCGGTACGCAACCAGCCGTCGCTCGTGAACGCGGCGGCGGTCTCCTCAGGGCGGTTCCAGTAGCTCGCCATGACCTGCGGACCGCGCACGCAGATTTCGCCGAACTGCCCCAGGGGCAGCTTGCGGTCATCGTCGTCCCGAATCTCGACTTCGGTCGACGGAAGCGGCATCCCGATCGTTCCGGTCCAGTCCTCGATGTCTAGCCGGTTGGATGTAACGCCGGGTGAAGTCTCGGTCAGGCCGTACGACTCGATCAGCGGCACGCCGGTCGCCTGCTTCCAGCGCTGCGCGACGACTTGTTGCACGGCCATTCCGCCAGCATTGACCACCTTCACGCTGCGGGTATCCACGTCGGCGAACCCGGGTTCGTCGAGCAGAGCCCGATATAGCGTGTTGACGCCGATCATGGCGGTGAATGGATAGCGCTTGAGCTCGTGCAGGAACGCCGGCATGTCGCGCGGGTTGGTGATGAGGATCGTATGCGCGCCGATCTTCAGGAACACCAGACTCGAGCTCAGCGCATAGACGTGATACAGCGGCAATGGGCAGATGAACACCTCCGAGCCATCCTGTAGGCCGTGCGCGATCCACGCGCCGAGTTGCTGCAAGTTGGCCACCATGTTGCCGTGGGTCAGGACCACGCCCTTGGCCACGCCCGTGGTGCCCCCGGTGTATTGCAGGAAAGCGACGTCTTCATGGCCGAGCGGCACGTCGTCGAGAGCGAGGCCACGGCCTGCCCGCAGGACGGCGTTGAACTCGATCGATCCTGCGATAGACCATGCCGGCACCAACTTTTTAACGTACTTGACGACCAGATTGGTTAGCAACTCCTTTGCCACGGACAACATGTCGCCGACCTCGGTCGTGATAACGGTCAGGTGTAGTGCAGGGTTGCGTTCGAGAACCTGCTGCACTGTGAGAGCGAAGTTCTCCAGAACGACGACGGCCAACGCGCCCGAGTCCTTGAGCTGGTGTTCCAGTTCGGGTACCGTGTATTGCGGGTTGACGTTGACCACAACCAAACCAGCCCGCAGCACGCCGAACAGTGCCACTGGATACTGCAAAAGATTGGGCATCATCAGCGCCACCCGCTCGCCTCTGGGCAAGCCTAACGACTTTTGCAGGTACGCCGCAAAGGCGCAGCTTTCGCGGTCGAGGTCCTCGTAGGTGATCGTGGCTCCCATGTTGGTGTACGCAGGCAGTTTGGCGAAGCGCTGACAGCTGCGCTGCAACATGTCGTTCAGCGAAGCGAACTCATTCACGTCGACCGTTGCCGAGATGCCTTCAGGGTAGTGGTTTAGCCAGACTGGTTCCATGAATTCCTTCAAGCTTCGTACGGAAACTCGCACATTACAAGCTAACCTGCAGGGTAGCCACAGTCTGTTCGGTATCGCACATGCGATGTCGCTTTACTGGGTGCCCAATTGCCCAATGCCCGCCGCTGCGAGTGCGTGGCAGCGGCACGGTTGTATGCATAGCTACTGCCTCGTCGATCAAACCCGGAGGCGGCTAACCAGCTTGCGCAGTTCGCTGTAAATCAACACTATGCTGGCCATCGCCGCGCACATCAGCCACTGGGCCAGCGCCAGGGGAGCCGTGCCAAAGGCGATGTTCAGAAACGGCACGTGCACGACAGCCACCTGCAAAATCAACGAGAGGGTGACTGCACCCCATAGCCAGGGATTGACGAACAACCCTGCGAACGCACTGGTGGTGTCCGAGCGCGCAGTGAAGCAGGTAAACAGGCTGGTGAACACGAGCACCGTAAAGCCTGCAGTGCGGGCAGTAGTCAGGTCGCCAGTGCCGGGGATCAACCCGCCCGGCAGGTAGAAGTCCATCGTCAGCAAAGTCACCACCGCTATGACCAAACCTGTTTGGATTGCGCTCGACCACATGCGGGCGTCGATTAGCCGATCATTCAGATGCCGCGGCTCGCGGGCCATCAGGTCGTCGGTGGCAGGGTCTACACCCATCGCGAGCGCGGGTGCCGAGTCGGTGATGAGGTTGATCCACAGCAGCTGGGTGGCAAGCAGCGGCAGCACCACGGCACCACCGCCGACAGTGTCTGTGGGCTTCAGTCCGATCACGCCAGCCCCCACCACGCCCAAAAAGACGGTCAGCACCTCGCCAAGATTCGACGACAGCAGATAGCGCAAGAACTTGCGGATGTTGTCCAGGATCGCGCGCCCTTCGCGCACGGCTACGACGATAGTGGCGAAGTTATCGTCGGCCAGAATCATTTTGGCCGCTTCCTTGGTGACTTCAGTTCCGGTCACGCCCATTGCAACGCCGATATCGGCCGCCTTCAACGCCGGCGCGTCATTCACGCCGTCGCCGGTCATTGCCACGATGTTGCCGTCGGCCTGCAGCGCGTCGACGATGCGCAGCTTGTGCACTGGCGAGACGCGGGCGTACACCGACGTGTTGCGCACGGCGGCGGCAAACGCTTCCTGGTCCAGCGCATCAATCTCAGCGCCGGTGAGGACTGGTGAACCTGCGTCGACGATGCCAAGATCGGCTGCAATGCGCGCGGCTGTTTTCGGGTGATCGCCGGTGATCATGACGACCCTAATGCCGGCCTGGCGGGCTTCGCGGATGGCCACTGCTGCCTCTTCGCGCGGAGGATCAATCATGCCGACCGTGCCAACGAAAATCAGTTCGCGTTCCAATGTTTCGGCAGCCGCCGTTTCTTCGCCAGGTGCCAGCGGTCGGTACGCGACCGCCAGCGTGCGCAGCGCAGCGTCGGTGAGGGTGTCGACGTCGGCCAGCAGCCGGGCGCGCATGGCCTCGTCCAGCGCCACAACCTCCAGCCCCACGCGCGCCTGGGTGCAACGACCGAGCAGCACGTCGGGTGCGCCTTTGGTGATCGCCACCAACGCGTCACCCTGTTCGTGGTCGCGCTCGATCGTTGTCATCAGCATTCGCTCGGACGTGAAGGGGATCTCGCTGACCCGCTCAAACCGCCGCTCGCGCCGCTCGGTGACGGTGCCCTGGCCAAGCTTCCTCTCGGCCACCAGGAACGCGGCCTCGGTGGGGTCGCCCTGAATCTCCCACTCGCCGTCAGCAGCCTGGCGCAGCTCGGCGTTGCCTGCCAGACTGCCACCACTGAGTACCAATCGGGTTTCATCGTGAAGCGGCCCGGCGGCCAGTTTCGCGCCGTCTTGCTCGACCTGGCCATCAGGCGCGTATCCCACCCCGCTGATGTGAGTGTCGCCCGAAGCCGTCATCACGCGCTCAATCGTCATCTCCGCGCGCGTTAGAGTTCCGGTCTTGTCCGAGCAGATGACCGAGGCGGAACCCAGCGTCTCCACCGATGACAGGTTCTTGACGATGGCGTGGTGTTTAGCCATGCGTTGCACGCCGAGCGCAAGCACTACCGCGAGGATGGCCGGTAGTCCCTCGGGCACCGCAGCCACTGCCAGCGACACACCGAGCAGAAGCACCCGAACCACGTCGGCAGTGCTGCGTATATCGGAGATGAGCAGGATGGTGACCACCACCACGACTGCGATAGCCACGACCGCCAGGCCCAGCGTGCGTCCGACCCGCGCGACCTCCTTTTCCAGCGGTGTTGGCTCCTCAACTGTGGCTTCCAGCAACGCCGCGATCCGACCCATCTGGGTGTCCATCCCGGTAGCCGTGACTACTGCTCGGCCTGTGCCTTGCGCAACGGCTGTGCCGTTAAAGACCATGTCGAACTGGTCCGCCAATGGCGCCGAATGGGGCAGCATCACGATGGCCTTGAGCACGGCCTCGCTCTCGCCAGTTAGCGCAGCCTCCTGCACGCGAAGCGTTGCGGCCTCAATCAGGCGCGCGTCGGCACCGACGGCATCGCCCTCGGCCAGCATGATCACGTCGCCGCGCACCAGCTCGGCACTGGGCACGCGCTGCTCCTTGCCGTCACGCAGTACCGTCGTCGAAGCCGCCGTCATCTTGGCCAGTGCAGCCACGGCGTTTTGCGCCTTCGCTTCCTGCACATGACCGATGAGGCCATTGAGCACCACCACGACTGCGATGACAATCGCATCCACCGGCCAGCCCGCACGGCCTTCAACCCACCACGCCACCAGCGCAACGGCTACCGCCGCCAGCAACAGATAGATGAGCGGATCCTGGAACTGAGCCAGCGCACGCCGCCACGCGGGAACGCGGGGAGCGGAACGCAGTTCGTTGGGTCCGTTCTGTGTGAGGCGACGTGCGGCTTCCGATGAGCTGAGCCCGCTTTCGACATCCACCTTCAGTGCCGCAGCTACCCTGCTGATCTCCATGACCGACGGATCGCCGGTGTCACCGGGGATGTCGGTTTTTGAGGATTCCACGCCCTGCGGAGTAAGCTTATCCAAGGCGTAAGCCTCCGGTTGCACCCGTGCGCCCAGGGCGCGCAACGACCCCGACGACAACGACCACCAACCAGAGCGCGGCGGCAAGGGTAGATTGCCAAGCGAGGCCCTGTTCAAACGACGTGGCTGGAAAGAGAACGAACAACCACCCCGTATAGCTGGCGTGCATCAATACCGCCAGCAACAGGCTCTCAGTGTGGTCAAACATCCAGGTCATCAGGATCCGGTAGGCAGTCAAGGTTGCGAGGTAGAGCACTGCGAAATCGAGCAACCACGCGAGACCCATTGCGCTTTGGTTCTGGCGGAAGTCCACCAGCACGTGCCACAGCGCCCAAACGAGCCCAAGCATCAGCCCGGCGGACAGGGCCCGCCATCGCTCAAGAAGGCGCGGCGTTGCAAAGCCGGTCCAACCGATTTCCTCAAACGTGCCCGCGACCAAGCCGATGGCAAACAGTTGCCAATGAAAGCCAGGTGCAAACGCCGGGTCTGCGAAGAGACTGAAGGGCAACAGTACGGCCAGCATCAGCAGCGGCATGGTCAAAAGGTCCAACGCATACCAGCCTGAGGCAACCCGCCAACGCAGAAGCCGCGATCTGATATTGCGCAGCCTCGCGCGGCCATCGAGCAGCGACGTCATGGTCAGCCCGGCGATGCTTGGGCCAAGCAGCATGCAGACGAATATGAGGCCGGTATCCGAGGGCCGCACCACGGTCAGATCGAATCCGGTGGTGGCGAGCACGACGAGGATACCGCCCCAACTGATGCCGAAGGTCAGCGCGAAGTACCCGAGCAACGGGTGGTGACGAACCCAGGGTACGAGGGTCATTGGGTTTGCGGCCGTGCTTTTACCTTGGCACCGTCTTGAAGCTTGGTATCGGGGTACACCACGACCTGAGAGTTCAGCACTAGCCCCTCGGGCACCCAAGCTTGGGTGCCGTTGCGCGCCCGCACAGTCACTTCCTTCAAACGCACGTGCCCACCGTCCAACACAAATACACCCGAGCGCGATCCGATAGGAAACAGCGCGCTTACCGGAACCATGACGGCGTTCTCCTGCACCTGTACCAGCAGGCGCACATCCACCTTAAACCCATCACCCAGGCCCTTCCAGGTATCTGGCGCGGTGGTAATGTCAGCAATGACATTGACCCGCTGCTCCTCCACACCCAGCGCCGACACTTTGGTGAACGCGGCAGGCTCCACATAGCGCACCTTGCCCTGCAGAACGCCGGGACCACCCCAGTTGAGGAACTGCACCAGTGTGCCGGGCAGCACTTGCGCGGCCTCTTCAGTCAAGATGTCCACCACCACCTCCATGCCCGCAGGGTCACCAATCTCTACCAAGCCAGTGCCGGCTTGCACCACCCCCTCGCTTTGCAACATCACCTTCAGTACCCTTCCCGCTACTGGTGATCGCACGACCACTTCGCCCTTGGTTCCCCGCCCGACGACTACGCGAGAGGTTTCGTATTCGCGCAGCGGAGCGCGGGTCTGTTCCACAACAAAGCGGGCTGCAGTCTCCGCTTGGCGGGCGGCTTGCAGCTCAGTTTGTCGCAACTGTTCAGCCAATCGTGTGGCCTCGCTTTGGGCGGCCGAGACAAAGCCCTTTTGCACCAGCGCGTTGTTGCGCAGCACGTCTTGGCGACTTTGGGCCAAAGCTGCAGCAGCAGCGACAACGTTGGCCTGTGCCTGCCCTAACGCGGCTAGTGCGGCGCCCACCCGCGCTGCCTGCTCGGCTTGGGTTCGTGCATCCAGCAACGCCGGGGCCAATGGCGACACTACCGCCACCGCACCACTGCGCACCACGCTGTCACCCTGCACCAACAGAATGCGCGACAGGCGGCCGGTTACCGGGGTGGAGACTACGTAGCGCTCGCGCACGCGAGTCTTGCCGTCCTCCTGCACGGCACGCTCAAAGCGGCCTTGGGTCACAAGCGCCGCCTCCACCTGCAAAGGGCTGGGCCAGAACGCCCAGACTAGCCCGGCCAGGAGAGCCAGGACAAAAGCGCCCACAATGAGTTTGAATTTCATGTTCTTACCTGTCGATTTAGACGGGTCAATAACCGGCTTATCTTTTGGTGGGTTGGGTGCTTGATTCATGGTTGGCTCATGGTGGGTTCATTCGCGAGTTTTGAGTACGCCGACGAGATCCAGCTTGTCGATATTGCGGCGCACGATCAAGGCGCTGATGACACCTGCCACGACAACGCAAATCACAGAAAAAGCATAGGTGGCCGGTTGAATGGCAAACGGAAACGAGAACTCGTCGCTGCGAATGAGTGTGACAATGCCCAGCGCCAGCAGGTAGCCCAAGCCCATGCCCAGTGGCAGCGCCAGCACAATTTCAATGGCCAACTCGCCCAGCAAAATGGCCGACACCTCGGTGCGGGTAAAGCCAAGCACGCGCAAGCTGGCAAGCTCCCATGAGCGTTCGGCTAGCGCAATGCGCGCGTTGTTGTAAACCACCCCCACCGCGATGATGGTGGCAAACACTGTCAGCACGAGGCTGAAGACGAGGATGTTGCGCGCGGTCACGTCGGTGATGTTGCGCGCCATCACCCGCTTGCTAATGGCGACACCCACGCGCGGAAGTTCTTTCAATCGGTTCAGTAGCTCCGGCTCATGGCCGCGCTCAACGGCGACCATGATCTGGTTGACCATGTCACCCTCACGCAGTAAGGTGTTGAGCGCAGTGCGCTCCATATAGGCGTTCATTCCCAAGAGCTCGTGCACGGTGCCGGTGACAGGCAGGCTAAACACCTCACGTCGGCCCTCCTGCAGTTCCACACGTACCAAGTCCCCAGGCTTGACCTCCAGCTTGGCGGCCAGCCTATCCGTCAGCAGGAGCCCATGGCGGGGAGCGTTTAAGGCCTGCTTGTCCATGTTGACGATGCGAAACAGCTCAGGGACCTCGGCTTTGCCCTGGATGAAACCGCGGTGGTGGTGATTGGCGTTGACCAGTCGAACCGCCACATTGCGTCCGCCCTCCACAGCGGTGACGTACGGTAAGTGGGCCGCAGCCTGCAGTACACGGGCAGGCGTGGCTTCCAGCAAGTTGATGGATACATCGCCGCGCAACACCTGGTTGAACTGCGTGTCCATCAGCACCACCACTGCGTCGCGCATGAACGCGCCGGTAATCACCGTGGCCATGGCCATGGCGACGCCCAATATCGTGAGCAGAGTACGCAGGCGGTGGCGCTCCATGGTGCGCAAAATCATGCGCAGCGGTGGCGAAAACCACGCCTTCATGCCCCAGCGCTCCAGCAACATCGGCTTGTAAACGCCGGGCGACGGCGGACGCATGGCTTCTGCCGGAGCCAGCATCACGGTGGTTCGAATGGCACTGAGCGTGGCTATCCCAGCCGCCGCAATAGCGACCCCGGCGGCCACCACAATGAGCATCGGAGCCACACGGTAGTTCAAGCCCGGGAAGCGGAACGACTTGGCATACAGGCCGACAAACCCATGGCCCAACCAGGCTCCCAACGCGATTCCCACCGCCAAACCAAGAACCACAATCACCAACACCAGCTTGAGGTAGTGCAGCCCAATGGCCCGGTTGCCGTAGCCCAGTGCTTTCAACGCGGCTACCTGCGCGCGCTGGGCGGCGATCTGGCGGCCCAGCACCACATTGAGCAAAAAAGCGGCTACCGCCAGAAAGATACTGGGCAACACCGTACCCATCACCCGCTGCTGCTTGATCTCCGAGCCGAGAATGACATTCGACATCTGCTGATCACGCCCATGCGCGCTGATGCCCCCGTAGGGAGCGAGCAGGCGGTCCAGCTGGTCGATGACCGCGCCTTCGCTGGCGCCGGGGCTCAGGCGCACGCTGACCTGGTTGAAAGCGCCTTCCATGTTGTAGGCTGTCGCCAGTGCTTGGCGGTCAATCCAAAAAATGCCAAAGCCACGCTGATCCGGCGAGCCACCCAAGCCCGCAAAGATGTACTCGGGCGACAGCCCGATGCCCACCAGGCGCAGTCGCTCACGTTTGCCATTGATGAGCGCTGTCACTTCGTCCCCCGCCTTGAGCTTATGTGCTTCGGCAAAGGCCTCTGACACCAGTGCGTCAATGGGCCCGCTGCCGTGCACCGCCACCATGTGCCCGCTGCGCAGGGTGACGACATTCAGCTGCTGTGGCGCCAGCGGATCTAGGCCAATGAGCTGACCCGCAATCGGGTCTGACACCCCGGGGATGCTGATGGGCACCACCTGGGCAAGGCCTGTCTGCACGTGCGCCGCGCCCTCCATCATTTCAAGTTGGCGCTGCAAGGCTAAGGGTGCGCTTTTGAGGCTGCTAAACACATCTGCAAAACGCGACTCTGCGTAGTACACGTCGCGCGACCAGGACAGCGAGTCATAGGCGCTGAAGCTGGTGATAAAGCCGCCCACACCACTGGCCACCACGAGTGCGATCGTGAGCGCCTGACTCCACATCAGGCGCAGATCGCGCAGCAGTTTTCGGTCGAGGGTCTTCATCGTTTAGGGCTTACCAGGCCAGCTCAGATGGCGCAACCTTGTGGTCGTTTCGCACGATGCGCTCAATGCGTCCGCCTCCCAGATACAACACGCGATCGGCCATTCCCGCTATAGCAGCGTTGTGCGTGATCACAATCGTAGTGGTACCCATTTCCCGGTTGATGCGGGCAATGACCTCCAGCACCAACTTGCCTGTCTGGTAATCCAGCGCACCTGTGGGTTCGTCGCACAGCAACACCTCAGGCTTTTTGACAATGGCTCGCGCAATGGCCACGCGTTGCTGCTCTCCGCCCGAGAGTTGTGACGGAAAGTGATCAACCCGCTCGGCCAAACCCACCAGGGTGAGCGCCTCTACGGCGGACATCGGGTCTTTGGCGATGTCAGTCACCAGCTCCACGTTTTCCCGCACCGTCAGGCTTGGGATGAGGTTGTAGAACTGGAAGACAAAGCCCACGTGGTCGCGCCGATACAGCGTCAGTTCGTCGTCGGTGGCGTGGGTCAGGTCGTGGTCCGCAAACTGCGCGGTGCCACTGGTGGGTCGATCCAACCCGCCCAGTATGTTGAGCAAAGTAGATTTGCCGCTGCCCGAGGCACCTAATAGCACAATGAATTCGCCCTTGTAGATGGTCAGTTCCACGTCTAACAACGCATTGACCTTGACTTCACCCATGTCGTAGGTTTTGGACAGGCCCGTAGCCTGGAATACGGCCACTCGACCGGACGTATCGGCTGTCGCATCGGATGGCACTGCAGCGTCGGTGGCTGAAACTGCAACCGGCGTGACTGCGACAGGGGTCGCAGACAATGCATCAGGCATAGAACCCCTGTCGGAAAATGTGGCTTGAACAGGCGAGTGTGCACATTGGCTCGCGTAAACGTCTGTTCGTTAGCGTACAGTCGAGGCCCGGGAAGAGTCTCCGTATGCCGTTCTAAAGTCGAGCGGTGGTTTCTTCGAAGTGGGATGCGGTTCGCGTGGCCCGTGGGTGAGCTGCACGTCTAAACTGCAGCGCAAGCGCGACAGTCATCACCGAAAAGGTCACCATCCATAGCGCGCCGATCGCAACGAGGTCGGGCCAGAACAGCGCCCCTACGATGAATGGCGCAATCGCGCCATGCGCAACCATCGACCAGCGGACGAACCTCGCCTCCGACAGCCGTGCGAAACTTTGCGACGCAAGTAGCGCTGCCGCGCTCATCAGCCCATAGGCAAGACCGTTTGCAGACTGCATGAAGCTGTGCGGCGTGAACAGCAGCACTGCAACACTTTGCCCCTGCCCAGCGAACAAAGCCGGGCTGACAACTGTGAGCTGCGTGAAATAGACGATTGTGTTTATGGTGGTGTAGATCGTCGCAAACCCGACGCCAAGGCGCGACCAAATCCGCGCATGCTGTGGCGCAAGTTCAACGACACACGTCATCAGCACCAGGTAGCTCCATGCGAGCAGCAGCGAGGGCAAAAAAGCTGCTGGATTGGCCCATAGCTCGGGAATTAAAGTAGTGAAATTAATCATCAAGGCGACGATGCTGAACAGTAGTCCAAGGACTCCTGCAATGACTGCCATCCAGAAACCAATGCGCGGGGTGTCGCTGCTCATTCTGAACATACTTCCGCGGCAAGGGATGCGGAAAGCTTCTCCACCGCCGCTGGCCGCACCAACTCCAGCATCGCTCGATTGAACTTTGTCGGCTCATCAACAAAGTTCTTATGTCCGGATTGCTCGAACCACACGAGTTTTTTTGATGGAGCAGTCAGCCTGTCGAAGTAAATGCCACTGAATTCCAGCGGAACCCAGCGATCATTGCGTCCGAGGAAAAGGAACACAGGCATCTTCAGCACAGGTTCGAGGGTCCGAAGATTTAACAGCGACACTTGAGCCCAAAGCGCTTCGATAGAGAAGAGGAAGGCGCGCAGCATTGTCGGCAGTTTGAGTATGTCGACATTCGCATTCACGGCGCAACGTCGTTGTGCTCAAGTTGAGCATAAATTTTGCCCGCCCAGTCATGAATAGCTTCCCAATCGCGCCAATCGCCTTGCTCGCTGCGCATCGCTTTCACCACCAATTTCGCGAAGAACCCCAATTTGGCTGTATCGAGCTTGCCTGCAAACAAACCCATCTCGAGGGGCTCAACGATAGCTCTTACCGGTTTTAAGTACGCCAGTACTTCGTAGTGATGTTTGGGTGTGTCTTCGCGCATCGTGGCACACACCAAAAAGTATACGATGGGTAATTTTTCGAGATCTGCTTTGTGGTGTTTCACGAACTTGACCGCTTCGGGCAACCAGTGCCCAGCACGAATGGCGCTGCCCAGAAAGACGGCGCTGTATGACTCGAACGTCGTGAGTGTCGCGATGGCCTCAACTGGCTGAACATCAACGCGAGCGCCGTGCTCGATCAGCGACTCCGCGATGGATTGGGCGACTTCTTTCGTACTGCCAGCGCGAGTGGCGTAAGCGATCAGAATCGGTTTCTTGACCATGATGAATTTCCTTTGTTACTTGAGGTGTGTAGTCGGCGTTTAGCATCCCGCCTGAGCAACGCAAACACGGTGACCCCGCTCACGAACAGCGGCCAGTCCTGTGGAATCCCCAGCTTAAAGGCCGCGCTGCCACCTATCAGCGACCAGATGACTGGGATCACCAGCAGGCGCCGTGGAATCGGCTCGATGGTCAGCAGGAACAGCCCGAACGTGAAGAGCGTGACGGGGCACGGCGTGATACCGAACATCGGCATCGCGGGGTAGCCATGCCCAAGCCAATGGCCCAAGAGCGGATAGCCGATGCTTGAATAGGCGACCAGCGCCCAGCCCAGCCAACCGGTCCAACCCTTATTCGGAGCAAAGGCGAGGCTCCCCCGCAAGACACCCGCCTCGACGAACATTAGCCCTTGAACCACGAAACTTACCGCAAAGCCCCACGCCCCATTGCTGATGGTGGAAAAGTGCATGCCGTGGTACGCCACACCTGTCCACAGCCACATCAAAGCCAGTCCGCCCGCCACCGCCCGACTGCGCTGCGCAGAGGGTCGCATGATGAAGATCACCATCAGCAACCCCAATAAATACGCCAGCACTTGGGCGGGCCATACCGCCTCGTTGTAGGCGACGAAGACCGCCAAAAACTGCTCACGCGTGAAGGGCAACATATTACGGCTCCGTTTCAAATTTCGGCGAACCCGGATCACCGCCCGCCACGTTGTCGGATATTCGATCACCGCGCCACAGCAACGTGATTGCCACTAGGATTTGTATGCCAACGGCGATCTGAAATGGTCTGAGATTGCTGCCATCAGGCAGCACCATCACCGGGATGATCGTTGACCAAGCATTGACTGCTGTATGCAGCACCAGCACGGGCAAGATGCTGCCGTGACTGCGATTGAACAACCACGCGAACAACACCGAAGAGGCGATCACGCTCAGCGCGTACATCCCCATCGGCAGGTTGCTCTGTACAGCGTTTGCGATGTAGAACAGTGGCAAGTGCCATGCTGCCCAAATCACGCCAAGCAACACACTGGAGACACGCCATCCCCAACGTTCCTGCAAGGCTGGCAGCGCGTATCCGCGCCAGCCGAATTCCTCGCCGAATGGCCCACCGAAAAAGAACATGAGCAGGACGCTCGCCGCTGCCACCCACACGTGGCCTGCGAACGGCGAGCTTGGCAATACGCCGCCCAGTGCGACGTGAGCGGCGGTGGCGAGCCCCGCGATTAATGGGGGTAGTACGAGCGCCAGCAATATCCAGCGCCAGCCGATGCGCCACCGAAGGCAACGCGCCAACCAACGGCGCAGGCCGTCACGGCCACCGCCAGACGCAACGACAACCACCGCCGCAAGGCTCGGCCCAATGCCAGCCGCTAGCGACAGCGCGATGGCCGCAACGGGCGAGTAAGCCTTCAGCGCCGGTGCGATTAACCAGCATGTCCAAGACCAGACAAACGCGAGGGCGAAGAAGGTGAGCAGTGACGTTGTGGCGACTGAGGACGGCGGTCGTCGCGTCATGGTTGGGCCTGTGGAATAAGCAGGCGAACGATGGCCGCCATAACCTCGTCGTTGTGCCCCACCCAGGTGTGTCCGCCTTCGTCGAATCCGATGAACTTCGCGCCCGGAATGCGGCCCGCGGTGTACTGCGCGCTGGCATACGTGCCGTAACGATCATCACGCGCGCTGATCACCAACGTCGGCACACGGATCGACTCCAAAGGGGATGGCGACAGGTGCTTGCCTACGTCCGTGTCGCTTCGCAGGCCCTCTGCGCGCAAGGACACAGGCAGGATGTTGTCGAGCATGGCGTCGACTCGCACACGTTCTTTAGGGCTGGCGCGCGCTAGCAGTTCGGGCGGAGTGGCGAGCACCAACTTGATGACCTGGTCACGTGCGACGTGCAGCGCAGACCAGAACAGGAAGTCAGAGCCGAGAAATCGCATCATCGTGGCCTCAATCCACGGCGGCAGCGATGAGGCGGAATCCGCCTGCGTGGGCGGCTTGTAGGTCAATGGCACGAGCAGCACCAGCGCACTGACACGATCCGGGTGGCGGACGGCCATCTGCAGTGCCGACGGCGCGCCCGCCGAACCGCCCATGATTGCGGCCTTGGGGATGCCCAATGCGTCGAGCAGGCAGACATGGGCATCAGCCTGCGCCGCCGCTGACGCATCGGCGGGCATAGCGGTTCGCAGGTAGCCGAAGCGCGACATTGCGATGACGCGGATGCCGCGTGCGGCCAAGCCGCTTGCGAATGCCATACCCTGGTCGTGCCCGCCGCCACTTCCATGCACTGCGAGGAGAGGCACACCCGTGCCCGACTCTTGGTACTCAATCGGGCCGCAGCGGGTTGGCAGCAACACGCTGCCTCGTGCCGCGTGAGCACGTGCACGCTGCATATCGTTATCGAAGTGCCATTTCACGAACAGCGTTGCGCTCACAAACGCTGCCGTCACAATGGCGACGAGAATCCAGCGAACTTTGACGCTCATGGTGCATCGATGCGGTCGCCGCGCACCGGGAAGCGGCGATTGAACTGGATGGGCCGTGGATCGCCACCCAGGGGTGCTTCGGCAGAACCTTGGCCTTGCGCGTGGACGTGCAGGTGCGGCTCGCCGGTGTTGCCTGAGTTGCCCACCGAGCCAAGCCAGTCTCCCACGGTGACGTTGGCCCCCGCACGAACCCGCACGCTGCCCGGCTGCAGGTGCCCTAGCAGCACATCGGCCTCGGCGCAGCGTAGCAGCACATGGTTGCCGGCCAAATGATCGCGGTCAACCTCCGGAACCTGCATGTCGGGTAGTCCATCGACGACCAGGATCACTTGACCCGCGCACGGTGCCAGCACACGCGCGCCGTAGATGCGATAGGCGCGAGGATCGGCAGGCTGCACACCACGCGCACGAAGCCCAAATTCGTCCAGCGCCACGAGATCGACACCATAGGATTGGCCACGCCATACGCGGTAGCGAGGGACCTCGGCATTCAGCGTTTCGAGGTGCGCGTTAGTGCTGCTGTTGCTGCCGCCGTTGACGACCAGATAGCGACCTGACTCCAGCGGGAAAGCCAGATTCACGACGGCCACCGACGCGGTGCGGCTTCGCAATGCGATGGCGGTGCCGTAGGTCGACGTCGCCCCGAGCGCAATGAAGAAAACCAACACGATCCACGCGCCCCAAGTGACCGGCAGCGGAGACGCGAACGGTCGAGCGCGACGCCATCCGAGCCACGCGGCCAACCCAAGCGCAGCTGCGAACATGAACGGCGTCCACCAAGGCGGCAACAGCCAGCTGCCTTGCAACGCCATGACCGCCAGCGCCGCGAAGCTTGCGAAAATCTGCACCATGAATCCCAGTCCACTGCGCGAAGGCGTCCACGCCAACCAGCCGATCAGGATCAGCGGCGCTACGAACTGAAATGCGTACAGCCACGTCATGACGCGGTCCCGTACGGCAGATGGTTCACGGGGCGAACTCGTAGATCAGCGCTGTAAGATCTCCGACGAAGTAGGGCTTGCGTCCTTCGGGCCGCATCCAGGCGGCCCCGCCTCGAGTCGGCACCATCATGCCGTGGCGTAGCTCGTAGTTTGAGACACTGCAATCCCAAGGCAGCATGACCATGACCCCGTCCTTGCCGACCCCGGAGCCACGCGCGTCGGCGTGCACCGACGTGACCAACCCCGCGTCGTCAAACCTGAACAGTAAGGTCAAGCTGATCGGGCCGTCCACCAGCGTCGCATTGGCCGAGCGATCATCCACCGCATCCCAGCGCACACCCTGACTGGGCAGTAGCGCGGTGGGATACCACGGCATCTCGGCGAAGAAGCGCATCATCTCTCCACGGGCAATTACGCCGTCGCCCTGCACATCGGCCACCGTAAACAGACCCAGCATTGTCGCGTGCAGCGTGCCCGCGCCTGCGATGTAGCTGTCGTGAACGAGCGCCGCAAACCCGGGCAGCATGGTAACCCGACCGTTCCACAGAAAACCCGGACGATGGACGACGGCTCGCTGCGTTGAGGTGAACGACTTCCAATCCTCGCCGCCCGTGGCCGACATGTTGATCGTGCCAGCGAGATCAAACGTGGCGGCGGCGATCATTGGCTGACCGTCTTTGAGCACCGCGCGAAAGTAGCGCTGCACAGGTGCGGGAAGCCCTTCGATTTCGCGAGCATCGTAGCGGCCGGCAGGCATCGTCACGCGGGCGTTATCAAGCAGCGCCATTTGCACCGTCGTCGCGCTCGCCCAGCGCGCGTTGCCGACGAACACGAGTACAACCACGGCGACGAGTAGCACCCCAACGCCGATGGCTATCCATGTCATCCAGGTCATCACTTTTGCCTCTTTAAGTTGCGTAAACATTTAGATCAACACGTCGTGAACGGGTCGGCGCATCGATAGCGGCAGCGTCGGGCCGCGCCCGAAGCGCACGACAAGATCGGGGCGAGCGGTTGGGCCCAGCCCCAACCACGCGGCGAACTGCGGCCGAACTGCGGCGACTTCTACCGGCTGATTCAGAAACGCATTGCGAATGCCGAGCGCGGCGGCTTGCAACGCGAAGCGCTCGTAGCATCGGCCGGCTTCGATCCAGTGCGCTTTGTCGTTCGCTTCGGATACGAACACAGCGATACCTGCGGAGTGGCGGATTTGTCGCGCGTAGCGCTCGTTTTCTGACTTCTCAGTGAAGAAAAGGCTCATCGCAGGACTGGCTAGCCAGCGCGGCAAAACCGGGTTGCCCGACGCGCCTGCAAACAACCCGTCGCCGGTGCGCAGCGCCTCGTCGGCACTGAAGCGAATCCATAACTTAAGTTCATCGACAAACGCGCGATCATTCATCTGCGCGGTGTTTCCGGCGACGACATATTCCAGCACGCGCTCCATCATGGGACGTGCAGTTAACAACTGCACGCGCACGCCAATGCCCATGCCGGCCTGTTCGAGCTGCCGAAGCTCGGCGGTCGACACCCGCTGTCCGTCGTAGTCGCCGCGCGTGCATTGCCGCTCGGTGATCGCGTGAAACAAGGGTGAGGGCGAGCCTTGCCGCTGTGTAGTTTCCAGATTCACTGCGACACGTCCCGCTCCGGTCGGATCAAATCGCACATCAGCCTGAAGCCCACTAGCCAACGCGGCCTGCGCCAGATTTTCGGTTGCGCAACCAAGCGAGACGAAGAGGTGATGGTCATCCGGATCCACGGCAGGGCAGCGCCGCGAGATATCGGGCGTAATTGATATTGATTTTTCGAACACCTGAAACCGCCAGCACTGCGTGTTGTGGCTTGACGGCGCAAGCGTCGCGTAACGGATCAGTTCTCGCATCAATTGATGCCTGTCGCTTGTGCCCGTCGTCATGCGACTGCGCAACGCACGTGCAGCATCTTGCTCGGTAGCACTCGAAGTGCATGCCGAAAGCGTTGGAATCAACACCGCACCCGCACCCATTCCCAAGAGAACACTTCTTCGATTAATCATTCGCGCTCATGTGTGCAGATTTGAAAGCTAGCAAGGTACGTAACCACGCCCCGGTCGTCTGTCTGCTACCGCACGATTCTTCTAATCTTCAGCAAGTGCGCTAGGTACGTTCGCAGACAGACGGGGCAGGTCCCCCTGATCAGACTGGTGTCTACGCTGTTCGCGGTGTATGGCGTCTTCTTCGCCATCGACGAGTCGCAGAGCAAGGCCTTCCTCGCTGATCTCGAACCTGATCGCCGCGCCACGGCGGTGGGGGCTTACAACTTCGTTACCGGGGTGTTGTACCTGCCTGCGTCGCTGGTGGCTGGTGCGCTATGGATCGTTGATCCGCGCTGGGCCTTTGGGTTGGCCACTGCACTAGCGTTGAGTGCCATCGTACTGTTCGCCTTTATGCGACCGACTTTACGCGGCCAGTGAACAAGCCGCGCATTCCGCAAGAAGACAACTATGCTCATGGCGGCGCCTTTCGGCGCGGGGTGCCGCACTGCATTGGCCGCGAATAGGAGATCGGGTCAATGCGGCTTTGGCGCGAGTATCGATTCCATTCGTATGTTTGGGTACAGGTGATCACGCGTCAGCGGGAGTTCCGCCGCGCGCCCTGCGCGCTTGCTCGCCAGCACTTGATATACGCCAATTTCGCCCGTCTCAAATTCCAGTGCACAGGCCGCCATGTACAGCCGCCACACGCGCCAGGTCGATTCGCTGACGTAATGCAGCGCTTGTTCGTGATGAGATTCAAGTCGCGCCACCCAGTGCCTGAGCGTCAATGCGTAATGCGGACGCAGCGACTCAACATCATTGATCTCAAAATGCACGCGCTCCATCACTCGCTGGATGTTGCCGATGGTGTCCAACTGTCCGTCGGGGAATACGTAACGGTTGATGAATTCCGACGACAATGTTTTCTTCCACCCTTCCACATCGTGCGTGATGCCGTGGTTTAAAAAAAGGCCGCCGGGCTTGAGTATTTGATGTACTTTTGCAAAGTAGAGTGGAAGATTTTTAAGGCCAATATGCTCGAACATGCCGACACTCGATACCTTGTCGTAGTGGAGATGTTTCGGCAGGTCGCGGTAGTCGCAGAGCGCAACTGTTACGCGCTCTTGCAAGCCCGCCTTCGCAATACGCTCGCGCGCAAGTGAGAGCTGCTGCTGACTTAACGTGATGCCGTGGGCGCGGACTCCATAATGCAGCGCCGCGTGAATGACCAGTGCGCCCCAGCCACATCCGATGTCGAGCATCGTGTCACCTGGATTGAGCATGAGCTTGCGACAAACATGATCGAGCTTGGCCTGCTGAGCGCGATCAAGATCATCGTCAGGCCGCTGAAAGTAGGCACACGAATACACCATGGCGTCGTCGAGCCACAGCGCATAAAAATCGTTCGACACGTCATAGTGAAACGCAATCGCATCGCGGTTTTCTGTCTTAGAGTGTTCTTTAACGCTCGCACCATGTAGCGATGCACGAACGGTGGTTTTCGGCGGCGCGTTTCGGTCGGCCAGAATTAACCTTAGCGCTGCCACCAAAGCCCCTGATCGGTCGCGCCACGACATGCGGATTGCCCGTAAATGATCCTTGAGACCCAGTGCTGCGAAGAAGTCGCCTTCGATATCCATATCGTCTCGAAAGTACACCTCGGCAAGACGCAGCGGGTCGCGGCCAAATACCATCTCGCGCACAGCGGAGGGGCTTCGAAACACCAGCGTGAAGTGATCAGACTCAGAGCTCAACGCGCGCTTGCCCGCATTACCCAGTTTTAACAATTTGCCATTCCACAATCGCAACGGCACCGTGTTTTCCAGCCCGCGAAAGAGCCGTGTGAGTAACTCGGCGGCATGCTCAGCAATATGTGGCGCAGGGAGGCGCACGACGGGTTGAGATGATGCGCCAGCGGCGTCAACTGCTTTGGTGATGTTTTGCATGAAATCAGTTTGCGTCGTCGGTCGTGCGCCGTCTGTCTGCAAACGTACATAGCGAACTTGCTGAACGGTTGACGTAACGGGCGGCAGCAGAGTGACAACCGGTGCGTCGCCACCTGCCCTGAGTGCATTGAAATCCACACAAAAAGCGTTAATCATTACCGGGAGACTCATTCTTTTGGGCATCGTTGGGGGGGCCAACAGTTGTTCCAACACTTTCAGCCTGCACGTCGTGTGGGTATGCCAGCAGCGAACTTTTTGCTGATTTGCTTTGCGGGTGGCACGCTCGGCGAGGAGATCGGCTGGCTCGGATACGCCTTACGGCCTTGCAGACGCGTTGGGGTTGGTGCCTGGCCAGCCTGTTTCTGGGCGTCGTTTGGGCGGTCTGGCACCTGCCACTTTTCTACAGCGCCAGTACGGTGCAGAGCCACCTGCCAATGGGCTTGTAAGTGCTGAGCGCCATCGCCTCGTCAGTGCTGTTCGCGTGGTTGTTCAACCGCAGCCGGTGCAGCGTGGTTCCCGTGCTGGTGCTGCACACCGCGGCGAATGCCGGGTCCTTGATCATTCGGGTGATGGTGCTACCGGATGGCAGCAATGCGCGGCCGTTTCAGCTCGTCGTCGACATTCTGGTCCTGACCGCCGTTGTGCTGATGCTCAGCGGCGAAAGAACGTTTACCAAGGCAATGCGTGCTCAATAGGACTTCGCCGCAGATGAAGATGGAGTGCCGGCATGTTGCCTTTCACGCATGCGCTATTTCTGGCCGTCCTGTTCGCCTACAACGAGGCGGTGTGGACAACTTCCGGGGTGTTGGCTAGCGCACAGACAACGCGGATGTTCGGAACTAATTTCGATTCTCAGGCGGTTAGACAGGCAGGCCACGTTGGCATCGAGACCCTGCGCAGACGCCACAACGAACAGGAGCTGGTATGAAGGGTTACGTGCAAGACATTGAGGGCATTGCCACGCAGAACGAAAACTTTCGCAAAGTTCTCTACACCGCGCGAAGCTGCCAATTGGTGGTGATGGCGCTCAAGCCTAAGGAAGAGATCGGCGCCGAGGTGCACAAGCTCGACCAATTCTTCCGGGTCGAACAGGGCACTGGCGAGGCCGTGGTGGACGGAGTGACTACACCGATTAGCGCAGGCTATGCCGTGCTGGTTCCGGCCGGGGCCAGACACAACATCATCAACAGTGGCACAGAGCCGCTCAAGCTCTACACAATTTATTCGCCGCCCAACCATCGCGATGGTGTGGTGCACGCCACGCGCGCAGATGCTGAGGCCGACACCGAGCACTTCGACGGTAAGACCTCGGAATGATGGTTGCGAAAGCCCCGGATCGCTATGGAACCCTGGCGATTGGCCTGCACTGGCTGACGCTGGCGATCCTGATCGCGGTCTACACCTGTATCAATCTGACGGATCTGTATCCGAAAGGGAGTGTTCCGCGCGAGGCGCTCAAGACCTGGCACTTCATGCTCGGACTGACAGTCCTGGCGTTGGTGGTTGTTCGCCTATTGAATCGCCTGACTGGCCGCGCACCAGTGGTGATTCCACAGCCGCCGATCTGGCAGCATCGGCTGGCCACTGCTGTCCACGTCTTGCTGTATGTGTTCATGGTCGTCATGCCCATTCTGGGCTGGCTAGTGCTCAGCGCATCCGGAAAACCCATTCCATTCTTTGGTGCACACCTTCCTGCGCTTCTATCCGAGAACAAGGATCTCGCCGGACAGTTAAAGGAGGTGCACGAAACAATCGGGACGTTCGGCTACTTCCTTATCGGCGCGCATGCGATGGCAGCGCTCTACCACCATTTTGTGTCCCGCGACAACACGCTGCGGCACATGCTGCCTCGCAGGCCATCGTCGAGCGAATGAAATCGGCCCGGCACTTTGCGGCGACAACATCTGGCATTGGCGTATCCGCTGGCAAAGGCAGCGCCGCTCGCTCTTCCGATCAGGACTCCCGTCAGCCGACGTTTATCGTGGGCCGTGAGATCGCGGTCGTCAGTGACTCAAAATGATGGCCATGAACCGCCGCCTGCGGCGGGTAGCTTCACGAAATTTAAATGGGTGTCGCCTGACCCTTCACGCTGCTTCATTCTCCGACATCCACTGCGGCAAGTCGCGCGCTCCGTCTGACACAAGCGAGACTCTAATGTGATCGCCACGCTCGACGTAGAAGCTCCTGAGGTAGGTGCCCTGAATTGCTGATAACACATAAGTTCAGCCGTTACGCACTCAGCTGCGGGTTGCTGCTGATACCGGCTATTGCATGGAACCTGGCGTTCACGAACAAGCTAATGCCCCCGTCCGCGATGGCAGAGTTCTGGCGGGACATACCTGCTTCATTAGTGTTAATCGAGAACTCGCTTCGCGCTTTAGTGTTCGGTCTTCCATTCGCCATGCCGATTCAAATTGCGACAAAACCAGATCAGTTTATTGAGGTGCGAGATCGTTTCGCTCTTGCGCTGAGCCTCAGTCGTCTAGGCTGGCCATATCAGTCAGATTGCACCCCAGCGACGGAGGACCATCGAAGGAGATGCACTCCCCGCCGCGTTCATGTTCGACGACTACGAACCCGCGATGTGGCAATTTTCCCGTCGGGGAAGAAAACATCGCGACGACCTGCGCGCCATCGTGGATCGCAGTTAACGAACTTAACTGACGGTTCGCCAATGGAGTGTGA
Organism: Casimicrobium sp.; assembly: GCA_039925745.1. Taxonomy (GTDB): domain Bacteria; phylum Pseudomonadota; class Gammaproteobacteria; order Burkholderiales; family Casimicrobiaceae; genus Casimicrobium. Next base: position 27,084 of record JBDSYI010000391.1, read on the forward strand.
AGACTCGTGCCCAGCGCCGTCTGTTCGTTATCGCCCCACCGTTCACTTTCATTGGCCATCGCAACGTTATTGCCAGCCATAGCGCCGAATATAGAAGCGCTTCATCACTGTGGTGAGTGCGCAGTAGCCAAGCAGAATAGCCACCAGCCAGCCGTAGTACGCCAGCGGCAAGGCCTGAAGCTTGAAGTAGTCGGCCAGCGGTCCCAGCGGTAGCCACAGGCCAATGGCGGTGATCGCCAGCGTCATCGCAGTGAGCGTCAGCGCTGCGCTGCTCTGGACGAAAGGCAGCTTTGGCGTTCGCAGCATGTGTACCACCAGCGTCTGGGTGAGCAGGCCGACGACGAACCAACCCGACTGGAACAGGCCTTGCTGCGCCAGACTGTTGGCGTCGAACACCCACCACATGACGGAGAAGGTGCCGATGTCGAACAGCGAACTGATCGGCCCGAAGAACAGCATAAAGCGACCAATGTTGGCAGGGTCCCACTTCAAAGGCTTGGTGACCAGTTCGGGGTCGACGTTGTCGAACGGGAGACCGGTTTGGGAGATGTCGTACAGCAGGTTCTGAACCAGAAGTTGCAGCGGCAGCATCGGAAGAAAGGGTAGGAAGGCACTGGCCACGAGCACGGAGAGCACATTGCCGAAATTCGAGCTGGCCGTCATGCGGATGTATTTCAGCATATTGCAAAAGGTCGTGCGTCCTTCGACCACGCCATCGTCCAACACCAAGAGGCTCTTTTCCAGCAGGATGATGTCAGCCGCTTCCTTGGCAATGTCCACCGCGCTGTCTACGCTGATGCCGATGTCAGCGGCGCGCAGTGCCGGGGCGTCGTTGATGCCGTCGCCCATGAAGCCCACCACGTGACCGCTGGCGCGAAGCGCGCGCACAATACGTTCCTTGTGCAGCGGGGTGAGCTTTGCGAAGATATGGTGCTTCTCGGCGGCGGCTTTCAGTGCCTCCTCGCTCATGGCCTCGACCTGCGTACCAAGCAGCACGCCGTCTGTGACTGAGACGGGCAATCCAACCTGACGGCAGACTTGGGCTGTCACCAGATCGTTGTCGCCGGTCAGCACCTTTACTGTGATGCCATGAGCCGCGAGCTTTTTCAATGCCGGTGCGGCCGACTCTTTCGGCGGGTCGAGAAAGGCGATGTAACCGATCAGCGTTAGACCACTTTCATCAGTCACCGAATAGGTGGCCTGGCTAGGAGGCAACGTTTTGACGGCCACAGCCACCACGCGCATGCCCTCGGCGTTGAGGTCGGCGGTGACGGCTTTTGTGCGCGCCAGCAGCGCTGCATCTAGCGGGAGCGTGGGCATGGTGCGCTCGCCATCCAGGCTGGCGTCCGTTGGCTCCTGAGTTCGCACGTTCGTGCAGATCGCAAGCACCTCTTCGACGGCCCCCTTGCAGATGATTTCGTGGTGCTGATCCTTGCCAGCCAGCAGTGTCGCCACCACGACCGACATGCGCCTGCGTTCGAAATCGAAGGGAATCTCATCGACCTTGCGATACGCCTCCTTCAGCTTTAATTCGGCGACCAACTCGACGTGGTCGAGAACTGCACGGTCGAGCAGATTTTTGAGGCCGGTCTGGTAGAAGCTGTTGAGGAATGCGAAGTTCAGCACCTCGTCGGTGTCCTCGCCGTAAGCATTGGCGTGGCGCGCCAGCGCGATGCGGTCCTGCGTCAGCGTGCCGGTCTTGTCGGTACACAGGATGTCCATCGCGCCGAAGTTCTGGATCGCATCCAGCCGCTTCACCACTACCTTCTTGCGAGACAGCAGCACCGCGCCCTTGGCCAGCGTGCTGGTAACGATCATCGGCAGCATCTCGGGCGTGAGACCCACAGCCACTGACAGCGCAAACAAGAAGGCCTGCAGCCAGTCGCCTTTGGTGTAGCCGTTGACGAAGAAAACGATGGGTACCATCACCGCAGCGAAGCGGATCAACAGCCAGCTGACGCTGTTGACGCCCGCCTGAAAAGCGTTGGGCGCGGTCTCGACGGCGGCGGCGTGCGCTGCCAAAGTGCCGAAGTAGCTGCGTGGGCCCGTGGCAACCACCAGCGCGGTGGCTGTGCCCGAGGTGACATTGGTGCCCATGAAGACCAGATTGCGCTGGTCCAGCGGGCCGATGGTCTTAGCCGTGTTGGCCGCAGGTGCGGGGTCATGTTTGACGAGCGGCGGCGCGGCTTGAACGAACTTTTCCACTGGTAAGGACTCGCCAGTCATCGCCGACTGGGCGACGAACAAGTCGCGCGCAGTGAGCACGCGGCAATCGGCGGGGATCATGTCGCCGGCGGACAGGGCTACCACGTCGCCCGCCACCACTTCGCGCACAGCAATGTCTTGCGGCTTGGGCGCTGCCGCGCCTCGTGCAGTGCCTGCGTTGCGGCGGAGCACGGTGGCTTTGTTTGCAACCATCGTGCGCAGGCTCTCGGCCGCTCGATGAGATCGGCCCTCCTGGACAAAACGGATCACGGTGCTTAAGCCCACCATCACCCCGATCACCACCGTCGCCTTGCCGTCCGCGCTCAGCAATGACAGCACAGCGAGCACCGTCAACAGCACATTAAACGGGTTCACGTAGCAGCGCCACAGGTGCAGCCAGCCAGGCAGCGGTGGCTCGTGCGCAACCTCATTAGGCCCGTCTCTCGCCAGGCGGCGCGCGGCTTCGGCGGTGTCCAGTCCATCCGCTTGCGATTGCAGGCGGGCGAGGGCGGTGTTGGGTTCCTCCTGTGAAGCCGTTAACAATGCCTGACCGAGTGCGAGCGCGTCCGTCACACTAACTCCAGTAGCAGCGGCAGGCGCTGGAACAGGTGCAGCGACCAGCGCATTCAGCAGGGGGCGACTCTCGAAATAGCGCTGCGCGCGACGGTGGCGCAGGAAGTTACTGAAACCCTGGGTGAGGGTCTTATACATGGATGCCCTGCGCTTCACAACGGGCACCTATACCGCTGACAACCCTTGTTAGCGCGCACCGTTGAGATCCGTCTGACCAGCGTTCTTCTGCCGTCCCAGAACCGCTGCGGACTGCGTTAGCTTTGCTCGCGTCTTAGCGTCTTCCGGTGGCAGAGGATGCACCGGCTCTAGGTGTCTGTGGAGTTTCGGTTCGTCGGCTGTGGCTCTAACTCAATCACATGATCCGTGGCGATGTCGGCACCATCTGGGCTATCCCGGCCCGTGGCGCTAGCGCGCTCTCCGGTGCCCGACGAATCGCTGTCGCTCGCGGTGTCAATGATCAACGACCCTAGCTGATCCGCATATTCGCCTTCGCCCCTCACGCTGTGTTCGCCCTGCACGTCGCTGCCGCTATCGCTACTGTCGCTCGGACCGAGCGAACTCACATCATTGCCAGGGGCGTATTTTGCGGCCCGTTCGCCGCCCAAGAGACTGCTTTTCGACATGGATTTTCCTGATGTTAAAAGTGAATCCGCATTTGCGGACAATGAAGGCTGTTGAATGCAACTCGCTTGGGCGACAGACGCGTTAAGCGATCACGGCGCAAGGATTTACTAAGCGCAGGCCGCTGTCTGTTCGTTAACGTACACAGTCCCTCTCTAGAAGAACCTCAACACCGGCGATCAGACGCTACTTGAGTGTTCTGAGGCTCAATCCCTAGTTGTACATGGGATCATTTCGCCTCATGTTTCATGCGTCGCCAGAGACTGCGCTGCTTGTCCGAACGCTAACTGGCCTGTGCCGCTGTAGCCTCTTTCCAGTCGCCTAGCCTGTCCCGTGAAGCAAAGCGTGAATGCGCCGAGTAATAAATTCGGCTCCGTGCGCTGGCGTACTGACTGCGTCGCGATAAGTGAGCAACATCGCAACATGAAACCCACCCCCATTGAAGTATTGCCTTCAAAGCAAATGCAGGCCGATGTCGTCACGGATCTGAGCTTGCTCTCTATGGCCCAAGTCGCGCAGTTGTCGGGCGTGAGCGTGACCGAATTGTCGGGGTTAGTGGACTATGGCGTACTTATTCCAGTCGCGCCGGACAGCAAGCCGTGGGCATTCAAAGCGGCCTGTGTCATGACTCTGCAACGCGCAGAGGCGTTGCGGCAGGATTTGCTGCTTGACGGGCATTCGTTTGCGTTGGCGGTGATGTTGTTGAACCAGATTACAGGCCTTGAAGTGCTGCTTTACAACACGCGAGCGGAGCTGTGTAAGTGTCGTGAAGAGGTTCTCATTGACCGTCACAGTGGCTGACGCGTTAGCGTGGTTGGTCATACGACTTCCTGAAATTCTGAAGAGCACTGCGCATTTGAAGGTGCACGCCGCGGGGTTGTTCCTCGGCATTTGTTGTGCAACCTCCTTGGCTGCGCTGGCGACGGCGTCGCTACCGCTTACCGAAGTTACACACGCGGTCGGTAGTGTGCCTTTGGCACGTGACTTTGTTCGCAGTGTTGCTCCCACCCTATCGGTTCCAGCAGAGGAGTCCAAGGGATACGCTGTTCGGTTGCAAAGCGCGCTTGATTCAGCACAAATTCAACTGGCTTCCCCGCAATTCGTCGTGCTGATTGATCGCAGCGTAAACGTGCAGGCAGCGTTCATCTATTGGGGTTCGGTCGCGCAAGGCTGGAGCTTGGTCGGTGCCACCCCGGTGTCGACTGGCCTGCCCGGTCGCTACGAACATTTCACGACGCCTTTGGGTGTGTTCGATCACTCAAGAGCGAATCCTGATTTCCGAGCCGAGGGGACGAAGAACAAGCTGGGTTTCCGCGGCTATGGCCGCAAAGGCATGCGCGTTTATGACTTCGGCTGGGTCTATGCACCACGTGGCTGGGGCGACGGCGCGATGGGGATCCTAAGGCTACAGATTCATGCCACCGACCCCGACCGCGCTGAACCCCGTCTTGGCACTGCGCAGTCCGAAGGCTGCGTACGAATCTCGTCATCGTTAAATGATTTCATTGACCGTCACGCGCTGCTCGATGCGGACTACGAGCGAGCCGTGGCCGATGGCTCGCATCTGTGGGTGCTGCGCGCTGATCGTACGCCAACGTCAACACCGGGCCGCTATCTGGTCGTCGTCGACTCAGTGAGCAAGGAGCGACCAGCGTGGTCGCCCTTGCCGTCGTTGCCGTTACTACCCAACAAGCGTTAGCGATCATCGTGCCGCTTTCGGTCGCACCGTACGCTGCCGAACAGACCCGATGGCAAAAGGCGCGCAACCTCCGTTCTCAAACAAACCCAATGCGCCCAAATGCGTCAATGGAAGATTTACTTGGAAATGGTCATGAACATGCCTGCGCAAGCCCCCGTGACCCGCGCAGTTCGCATTCCCAGCGGCGACGTGTCGCTTTACGGCGACCTCGTGCTGCCCTCCGGCTTTACCGGCTTGGTACTGTTCGCCCACGGCAGTGGCAGTGGTCGCCACAGTACCCGCAACCGGCAGGTGGCGCAAACGCTCCAGCAGGCGGGAATTGCCACCTTGCTACTTGACCTGCTCACCGCGCAGGAAGAGCAGGTTGACTTGCACACCCGAGAGCATCGCTTCGACATTGAACTGCTGACCCAGCGCATGCAGGACGCGACCACTTGGGCAGAATTGCAGCCCGAATTGCAGCATGCGTCCGTCGGCTATTTTGGGGCTAGCACCGGCAGCGCAGCGGCCCTCATTGCCGCAGCCCGACTCGGCAAGCGCATTGCCGCCGTGGTGTCGCGCGGCGGCCGCCCGGACCTGGCGGGATCTGTGGCACTGGCGGCCGTCACGGCACCCACGCTGCTAATTGTTGGCGGTGCCGACTATGGCGTCATCGAACTGAACGAGCAAGCCTTGCGACAACTGCGCTGCGACAAGGAACTCGTTGTTGTCCCCGATGCCACGCACCTGTTTGAGGAGCCTGGCACGCTGGAAGAGGTGGCCGAACTGGCGACATCCTGGTTCAGCACCCACCTGACGCGGAAGCCATTAATGGAGCA
>JBDSYI010000392.1:0-1997 GCA_039925745.1 Casimicrobium sp.
ATCAGCTGCGCGTGCATCTCGCGTCGCTGGGTCACCCGATCATCGGTGACAGTCTCTACGCTGCCACGGCGCCCGCTGCCGGTGAGCGGATGATGTTGCATGCGGCACGGCTTGGACTTCCGCATCCGGCTACTGGCGAAATGCGTGATTTTTCTTCAGCGGTTCCGTTCTAGCCGCAGCACATTCACGCCAACTTTCTCCGTTTCGCGGAGGTTTTTCCGGGATTCGTCGCGCTCCTCTGGCGGGTTTTAGTCGGTCTCTCTACATTACGTTTCATCGCACTTGAGCGATGTCACCAACCAAGGGAAACACATCATGAAAACCACTCAATTCACCGGCATGCTCTCCAGCACCGAACGCGCTCTGACCGCTGCAATGTCAGTCACCGTAAGCATCGCAACCGCCACTGTGATCGCAGCGTTATTCCAAAGCGCAGCGATCATCGACAGCCCGACGCTCATCGCGGCGCTCGGCAAAGCGTTCGGCTAACTCATGACGCACGTAACGGCGCGTGCGCTGAACATCAATTTCAAGCCACGGCGAACTGCAGATTTGCCCGCGCCTGATGGCATGACAATCTCTACGCGCGACCAGTGCAGGGGGCTTAGTTTCCCCGACTGAGTCACCCGCACTGATTGTGCGCAACAGAATATCCGCCGATCAGCCTTTGAATTTAATCAGCCAGTTCAACAGCTTCGACGCGCGATGTGCATACGGCGGCTGAAAAAACAACTGAATCGCCGAGAATGGCCCCTGATAAAACACCGGCCGCAGTTTCGAAAAACTGTTGAAGCCTTCGCGCGAATGGTAGTGGCCCATACCGCTAGGGCCGACACCGCCGAATGGCAGATCATGTTGCGCGACATGCAGCAGCGCCTCGTTAACCCCAACGCCACCAGACATCACATTCGAGATGTAGAAGTCCTGCAGTTGACGGTCGTGGGTGAATGGATAGAGCGCGAGCGGGCGGTCATGGCTATTGATGTACTCGGCCACTTCCTCTTTGTTGCGATAGGTGCGAATCGGCAAAATCGGGCCGAAGATTTCGCGCTGCGACACTTGCATGTCAGGCGTCAGATTCAGCACCAGATGCGGCGGAAATTTGCGCAACGCCGCGTTGGGCGTTTGCTCAGCGGCCAGGTTGATGAGCGTTGCGCCTTTGGCGCTGGCGTCATCAAGCGTGCTTTGCAGCCGCTCGTACGAGCGAGTGTCAATGATTGAGGTGTAGTCGGGCCCGTTCATATCCGGGAAGCGCTCTGCGAACAGTCGCTTGCAATGGGCGGCAAATTCGTTGGTCTTTCCTTCCGGCAAAAACACGTAATCGACGTTGGTGCATATCTGCCCGGCGTTGAACATCTTGACCCACATGATGCGCTCTGCCGCTTTCTCGATTGAGAAATCGGGGCCAACGACGGCGGGGGCTTTACCACCGAGTTCAAGCGTCACTGGTGTCAGATTACGCGCCGCATTAGCCATTACCGCGCGGCCCGTGGTGCCGGATCCGGTGAACAGCAAATGATCGAATGGAATGGACGAAAACGCAGGTCCGCGACCGCCGCCATCGTCGAAAAATTTGAGTTTGTCTTCGGGGAAATATTTGGGACTGATCGCGGCGAGCAACTGCGCCAGATGGCGCGAGTTCTCAGACATTTTGACCATCGCGCGATTGCCCGCCGCGAAGATTGCCGTCAGCGGCACAAAGGTGAGATTCAGCGGAAAGTTCCACGGCACAATGACGCCGACCACACCGAGCGGTTGCGGAATCACGCGGTTTTTCGCGCCGGGATACATCAGAAAATCGATGTGGCGGCGCTGCGGACGCATCCAGTTTTTCAGATGCTTCGCGGCGTCATTGATGCTCTCCAGCACAACGAAAAACTCGGCAAACAACGTCTCGAATTCGGAGCGGTTGCCATAGTCGGCATTGATCGCCGCGACCAGCGCTTCGCGGTTTTCCTTCAAGAGGCGCGCCATCGATTTCAGGTCCGCCAGACGCT
>JBDSYI010000393.1:0-4697 GCA_039925745.1 Casimicrobium sp.
AGTGCCGAGCTTTTTTTGCTGGCGTCGGGGTTAAAGTAATCGTTTTTTTTGGTGCACGTTGAGGAATCAACTTTTGGGTGAAATAGCCTTTGCATAGGACCTAAGTGCGTAAAAGTGCTGAAGTCGACAAATGCTTAAATGCAGCTACAGCCCCTCATCGGTATTGCTTTTTCGAAGAAGCTATAGTCGAAAAATCTGATTTTTCTTCGCTTTCAAACGAGAATTTTCACATTGATTTGACGCCATACCTACTAGTTGGTATAGTTCAAATCAACTAAACGTGTGGCGGTCGAACCACCTCACTCAAACCACCCAAATGCTTGCCACCGAACACACTTCCAAGACCAAGCTGCTCGACGCCGCGCTGAAGGTAATCCGTAGCAAGGGCTACACAGCCGCCACGCTCGATGACATTTGCGCGGCGGCAGGCGTGACCAAGGGCAGCTACTTTCATCACTTCAAAAGCAAAGAAGAGATGGCGCTGATGGCGATCGAACACTGGAACACGATGACCGGAGGATTGTTCGCGCACGCGCCGTACACGCTGATCGCTGACCCGCGTGATCGCGTTCTCGCATACATCGATTTCCGGGCGGAAATTCTGCAAGGCGAATTGCCCGATTACACCTGCCTGCTCGGCACGATGGTGCAAGAAGTCTACGAGACCCATCCGCGCATCACCGTGGCCTGCAAAAACGGAATTGCCGTGCATGCGGCAGTCGTCGCCAAAGACATCGCCGCCGCCAAGGCGATGTACGCCCCAGACGCCACGTGGCAACCAGAGGATCTCGCGTTCTACACACAGGCCACGATTCAGGGCGCGTTCATTCTCGCTAAAGCCCAAGGCAGCGTCGGCGGCGTAGATATTGCCACCGCGTGTATCGCTCATTTACGACGCTATGTCGCGTCACTTCTGAATCCGCCGTCGGATTCCAAACTTGCACAGGAGATCACACCATGAATTACGTCGATGGATTTGTTTTGGCGGTTCCGATCGCCAATCGCGATGCCTACATTGCACATGCGAAGTATTCCGCAGTTGTGTTCAAGGAATACGGTGCGCTTGGCAGCATCGAATGCTGGGGTGACGACGTTCCCGAAGGAAAACTCACATCGTTTCCGCTCGCGGTGAAGCGCGAGGCTGATGAAGCGATCTTGTTTTCGTGGATCACCTGGCCGTCGAAACAGGTGCGTGACGATGCGTGGAAAAAGATCATGGCAGATCCGCGCATGAGTCCGGAAAAAAATCCGATGCCGTTCGACGGCAAGCGAATGATTTACGGTGGTTTTCAGATCGTCGCGGAGGCGTAATCGTCCGTCTGATTCCAGTCAAATTTCTTGGGAGCAACGCCATGTCCAACGAAACCGAAAACTGCTTCACCCCCGCGACCGCGCTGCATGAGCTCTCGCTCACGCGCCTGATCGACGCGCCGCGCGACAAACTTTTCCGCTGCTGGACCGAGCCCGCGCTCATCGTGCAATGGTTCACGCCGCCGCCGTGGAAGACGATTCACGCCGAGACCGACGTGCGCACGGGCGGTTCAAGTTGCATGGTCATGCAAGGACCCGACGGCACCGAAATGCCCAATCGCGGCGTCTACCTCGAAGTGGTCGAAAACGAAAAGATCGTTTTCACCGATGCCTATACCTCGGCGTGGGTGCCGTCGGCAAAACCATTCTTCACGGGCGTCCTGACGTTTGAAGAGGAGGGCGGCCAATCTGGGATAACGCGCTACACCGCTCGCGCTCGTCACTGGAACGCAGAAGACGCCAGGGCGCACGAAGTCATGGGGTTTCATCAGGGCTGGGGCATAGCGACCGATCAACTGGCCGCGCTGGCCAAAACGCTTTGACGCGCGGCTACGTCAACCGAAGGAAACGTCAATGATGATTCAACCCCGCAACAAAGTAACGCCGTTTATCTGGCTCGACAGCAACGCGGAGGCGGCTGCGGCGCTCTACGTTTCATTGTTCCCTGATTCGAAAATAGGCAACATCGCGCGTTGGGCCAAAGGGTCACCGTACCCCGAAGGCGCGGTGATGAGCGTGACCATCGAGCTTGCCTGTCAGGAATACATCCTGTTCAACGGCGGCTCGCATTTCAAGCTCGATGAGGCTTTTTCAATGTTCGTGAGCTGTGATGATCAGGCCGAAGTAGATCGTCTCTGGGACGCGCTCATTGCCGACGGCGGCAGTCCGAGTCAATGTGGTTGGCTCAAAGATAAATTCGGCGTGTCGTGGCAAATCGCACCGAAGGTCTTGCTGCGCTTGATTGGCGATCCGGATGCGGCAAAAGCGAGCCGGGCGATGCACGCCATGATGCAAATGACCAGGATTGACATTGCGGCGCTTGAACGTGCGGCCGCAGGCTAGACAAGGTTGTGTCGCTTTGTAGGACCGGTTCTACCGCGATACCCCTGCCACCAAGCTTTCCACTATGGTCGCAAAGACAGCGCCGCGCGCTTGAGTTGGCAAGAGCTGCGGCCGTCAGCCCGTTGCGCGGTCTCGGCGTAGCGACCTACAGCGTCGAGACGATCTCCACGTCGTTGTCGTAGACGTCCTGGCGCTTATCGTAAAGAGGGATGGTGGACCCGTTGACGCGGTTGGTCACCAGCTTGCCCAGATCAACGTCCGCAATCACGATCTGTTCCATATTGGGGTTGCCCTCGGCGGCAATGCCGTCGCGCGCAAACGGGAAATCCGACGGTGTGATGATGGCTGCTTGCCCGAAGTGCAGGCCCAATCCTTCTACCGCCAAATTGCCGACTGTTCCGGTGACGGCAACATAGACCTGATTTTCAATGGCTCGGGCATGGCAGCAGTAGCGCACGCGCCAGAAGCCCTGCCGATCGTCGGTGCATGAGGGAACAAAAATGATGTCCGCGCCCTTTTCGCACACCTTGCGCGCCAACTCAGGAAACTCAATGTCGTAACAAATGAGGATGCTGATGCGTCCGTGTGGCGTATCGAACACCCGCAAGTGATGCCCCGGATCACCTTTCCACTTTTCCTTTTCCCAACGGGTCAGATGGATCTTGTCCTGCGTAAATACCCGACCGTCCGGGCCGAACAGATAGGCCGTGTTCAGCAATTTCCCGTTGGTAATGGTCGGGTGACTCCCTCCGATGATGTGCACGCCCCACTGCGTCGCCAACTGGGTAAATAGCGCGACGTAGCGCTCGGTGTAGTCGTTCATGTTGCGCACGGCCTGGCGCAGGTCGCTGGTGTCCATGAACGACAACAGCTGTGTCGTGAAAATTTCCGGAAACATAACGAACTGCGGCTTGTATTCACCGGCAGCCTTCATCACGAATCGCACCTGATTTTCAAAGCCATCCCAGTCATTGATGGCACGCAGCAAGTACTGCACTGCCGCGATGCGAACGGTTCCCTGCGTCGGCCTATGGGCGGCCGTCTGCGCAAGGTCGGGAATCTTGTTGCTGGCAACGGTTGCTTCTTGAGTGTTCATCGTTGTAATCCGGTCGGTTGGTTTGGGTCGTAATCCGGATTTATCCAGACGATCAGAGCAGCGTTTCCACCGGACTCTAAATCTTCCGGAATGTATCCGCTCATGATGCCGCAGTAACGAAAACCTTCCCGCAGCTGAAAGCTCAACACCGGATCGGTCAAATCACCCCAAAGTACCTTCTTGGCGTAGAGATCGACGGGCATCTTGTCGGCCTGCGCGTGGTACCCCGGCAATCGCCCACAGGCGATGATGCGGCGGAGATTGAGTCGTTTGCACAGCTGGCGTCGTCCTTCATACAGCGAGTGCCCGACGCGCGTGTTGCGCACCCGCGGATCCACGAAGACTTCCGCGCCATAAAGGGTACGGCCTGCTTCGTTATGGGTACTGAAAGTGCCAGCCGCCGTAATTTCCTTCCAGCTGTGCTCATCGGCCCATTCGTCCCACAAAATAACCAGAGAGCTTGCACAGCCAACGATCTTGCCATCGACATGTGCAACGAGCTGCCCCTGCGGAAACATTTCTAGTTGCTGCGCCAAATGATCCTGCCGCCAGGGCTCGATCGAGGGGTAAACCTGTGTCTGCAATTGAATGAGCGCATCAATATCAACGGCGGTCGTAGTGCGGACTTGAACTTTGGACATGTGCCTATTATTGACGATGCAAAGTCATGCGGGCTTCCGAGCCTCGTCGATGCAGGCGCAGAAGCACGCACCGCCGCTCGTGCGCGCGGTCGTACTTTTCTCAGAAGCCGGATTACATTGGCGTTAGCAATGCTCAGCGCGATAGCCAAGTCAAAATCGGGCGGCGGTTCAATCCGCTCGCCGAACCGAGCGACGAAGAAAGGTCATTGACCGAACAATAGCTTTTTGCTACACACACGATTGCATGGGGTCTAGGATGAGATAAGGTCGATAGTCGACTTATTAGCTTTCCGTGCGTTATCCCCCTTCAAATATAAGTTTCACGTAAAAGCTGAGTCGATGCTTGACAGATTCAATCGCTTGAGTTGTAATTTACCAAATGGTAAAGTAACTAAAAGGTAAAACGAACCACAACCCAATATGCATATGACTTCGGATCATTTGAGCAATACCTTCTCTGCACTCGCCGACCCGACTCGCCGGGCAATATTGGCGCGTCTCGCGCTGGGCGAAACCAGCGTCACGGAGATCGCGGCACCGTTTGAAATGACGATGCCCGCCGTCACCAAGCACCTCAAAGTGCTCGA
>JBDSYI010000394.1:0-2201 GCA_039925745.1 Casimicrobium sp.
CGCATAGTGTGGCCCGAATACTTTGTAGAAACTAAAGACGTAAATATCCGCGCCGCTAGCCTGTACATCAACCAGCCGATGAGGCGCGTAAGCAACACCATCCACGCATAGCCTCCCACCCACCGCATGCACGCGCCGCGCGACTTCCGCAACCGGATTCACGCTACCTAGCACGTTCGAGGCATGGGTCATCGCCACCCACTTTGTTCGTGCATTCAGTAGACGATCAAGATCGTTCAGTTCGAGCATCAAGCTATCGTGATTTACCTCCCAAATTCGGATTTCCGCCCCGGCCTGCTTTAGTCGCATCCAGCCACCGATATTGGCCTCGTGATCGGTATTGGTCACAATTATCTCGTCGCCCGGCGTGATGCCTGGCAGCAACGCTTGGGTGAGTACAAACATCAGCGCAGTGGTTGCAGCGCCCATCACCACTTCCTCATCGTGCGGCGAATTGATCAGCTCGGCGATGACACGGCGCGCGTCCAACACACGCTGCGATGCCAGCAGCGAAGTGGCATAGCTGGCGCCAAGTTGCACACTGCTCCTCAGCAGGTAATCGTGAATGCGGTCCGCTACGCGCTTTAGCACCTGTGAGCCGCCGGCGTTGTCGAGATAGACGCAATCATTGGTGAGTGCCGGAAATTCCGACCGCAATGATGCGATGTTCAATGGCTGCATACGTGGAAGACTCCTTGGGTCGTTGGCGAATTGCGGAATGAGGCTGACTTTAGCATTGAGCCCGGCTGCGCAGTTCGTACACGCAATCGAATTGTCATTGAATTTGGGTACCATACACTCTTCCCAAAAATTTCAAACGCGAGCCGCCGACATGCTCTTTGCCAATCGTTTTCTTTTTCTCGCCAGCAGCGGTGTCGCACTGTTGCTTGCCGGTTGCAGCACCGTTCCACAAGGCACGGCAACGTTGCCTGCACCGTTGTTGGCAGCCTACGTGCTGGTCGGCGAGAACGGCGCGGCGTCTGCGCGGGCGATATTGCCAATGAGGAAAACGCTCTCGTCGTCCCCTTCTTGCCCAATCATCACGGTTGATAGTAAGCCGAAGCAAATGACGATTCGTGTTGCCGCCTCGACCGTCCGCCAGCGGCCAACTGCAAGTGACGCCATGAATTCTAAACCTTCCGAATTCCCCGTCACGACCTGCGAATTCGCGCTGCCTCGCAACGCGTCGAGCGCCAATATTGGCGGTACGCCACTAAAATTACCCAAGGCAGAGCCACGCCGCATTGTGTTGATCGGCGACACCGGTTGCCGCATGAAAAAGGCCGACAACGCCTGGCAAGCGTGCATAGATCAGAATGAATGGCCGTTTCGCTCGATTGCGGACGCCGCCGCGGCGATGGCGCCAGACCTGGTCCTGCATGTTGGCGACTATCACTATCGCGAAAACGCTTGCCCACCAGAAGTTCCAGGTTGTCAGGCCAGTCCGTGGGGCTATGGCTGGGATACCTGGCAGGCGGATTTATTTGAACCAGCCGCCAAACTATTGGCAGCTGCCCCCTGGGTGGTGGCACGCGGCAATCACGAAGAATGCCGACGTGCTGGCCAGGGCTGGTTTCGTTTTCTCGATCCGCGCCCCTTTGAAGAAGTGCGCAGCTGTAACGACGCCGCCAATGACAACAACGCCAATTTCACCGCGCCCTATGCTGTCCCATTGGCCAACGATCTTCAATTGATCATGTTTGATTCAGCTATTTCTGGTAACCGACCGCTCGATCCGGCCAAGCCGCGTGATGCGTATGCATTCAAGCAGTATCTCGAACAATTTCAAACTGTGGACGCGCTTGCAAACAAGCCAGGCGTGAGCAGCATTTTTCTCAATCACCATCCAGTGCTTGGCTACTCGGTCTATGACGATCGTGGCGTTCAGGGCGGCAGCGCGGCCTTGCAATCGGTCATGAAGACCCTGCATCCACTTGCCTACTATCCCGCCAGTGTGCGGCTTGCACTACACGGACATGTGCATCTGTTCGAAGCCATCACCTTTTCCTCCAGTCACCCGGCAACGATCTTGTCTGGCATGGGTGGAGACGAGTTGTCAACGATATTGCCGGATCCATTTCCGCTAAATATTGCACCTGCCGAAGGTGTCACGCTCGACAACATTACCCATTCAAATCAGTTTGGCTTCGTGGTGATGGACAAGCAGGAGTCGACCTGGAAAATAGGCGCCTACGACGTGC
>JBDSYI010000395.1:0-3456 GCA_039925745.1 Casimicrobium sp.
AAGGTTAATGACGGCGGGCGCTTCGGTTTGCTGTCGCGCGAATCGTTTTTGCTGGGCAATAATTTGCTGTTGGTAGTCGCTGCGGGCGCGGTGTTGTTGGGCACGCTGTATCCACTGTTCGCCGACGCATTCGGCGCGGGCAAAGTGAGTGTCGGCCCGCCGTATTTTGAGATTGTGTTTGTGCCGCTCATGCTGCCGCTGATTTTTCTCATGGGCGTTGGGCCTTTAGCGCGTTGGAAAGATGATGAGGGCAAGTTGGTGCTTCAGCGCATGGTCGTACCCGGCATCGTTTCGCTGCTCGCGTTCGTGCTGTGCGCGACTTTGGCGCCGCGATTTTCTCCGTTAGCGTGCGTCGGCTTTGCGTTCGCAGCCTGGCTGGCGTGCGGTATCGTCAACGGCTACCGTGACCGCTTGCGGCATGCGTCGGGCATGGCGAGCACCGCGTCAAAGTGGAAGCAAATCCCCATCGCCTATCACGGCATGCAGATGGCGCATCTAGGCGTCGTCGCGTTCATTTTGGGCGTCACGGCAGTCAAGGCGTTTGAGCAGGAAAATGACGTCGCGCTCGCGGTCGGCGCGTCAAAGTCTATTGCTGGTTATGACGTGAAATTTCTGGGCGTAAAAGATGTCGCCGGACCCAATTTCAATGCGAAGCAGGGTAGCTTCGAGATTCTCAAAGACGGCGTTGTTGTGCGATCTCTGTCGCCTGAGCGCCGCTCGTACGTGTCGCAGCGCGCGACGCCGATGACCGAGGCGGCGATTGATCGCAGTCTGGCGCGCGATGTTTATGTCTCATTGGGCGACGAGGTGAGCAACGGTCAGTGGACCGTACGCGTGCACTACAAACCACTCGTCAACTGGATCTGGTTGGGCTGTGTGATCATGGCATTCGGTGGTTTGCTTGGCGCGCTTGATCCCAGATACCGTCGGGCGCGGAAGGCTGCGACGCTCACGGCTTCGTCGTCGGTTCCGGCGGCTGAATGAAGCAAGCGAATCGTCATACGCAGACACGAGGTAGAGTTTCCCTCAGTGGGAGCGGTTCTACCGCGATAGGTGCCAGCAACAGTCGCGGTAGCACCGCTCCCACAAACGCCCGCGCGATCAGCACGTGGGCGGCGATAGTGGCGCTGGGCTTCTTACTCACTTCATCGTTTGCACTGGCGCAAACCACGACCGACGCCGCACTCGATGCGCGCGTCAAAGCGCTGTCCTCCGAACTACGCTGCCTGGTTTGCCAAAACCAGACCGTGGCCGACAGCGACTCCGGCGTCGCTCGCGATATGCGCGAACAGGTGCGCACCCAGCTGGCCGCTGGCAAGAGCGACGCCGAGGTCAAGACTTACATGACCGATCGCTTTGGCGACTTTGTGCTGTACAACCCGCCGTTCAAGGCAACCACTGTGGTGCTGTGGCTTGGGCCGTTTGCTGTGCTTTTATTGGCGGGGGTTCTGCTGATTCGCCGCTTGCGAAAATCAGCTGTGACTCACGCGCCTGCCGTCCTGAGCGATGATGAGCGTGATCGCGCACGCGCCATGTTGAATAGCAAAGAGTCACCGAATTAATGAATCCATCACTCGTCTTTATCGCGCTCGTCGTTGTTATCACTGCCCTCGTGACGTGGGTCGTTTTACGTCCACTTCTAAAGCGTCGTGTCGATGTGAGCGCGGCGAGCGTCGATACCAACGTGCAAGCGATACGGGTTGAACTCTCCGAGGCGCGACGTGACCGGAAACTGGGCCTGCTGTCGGACGCTGGACTGGTCGAAGCCGAACGCGAACTCGAAGCCCGTGTGCTGTCGGAATCAGCGCAAAATTCGGCGGCGATGACCGCTACTGCGCCACGCTACAAACGCACCGCTGTCGCCTTGGGCGTTTTGCTGCCAGTGCTCGCCGTCGTCGGTTACGCAGCGGTGGGCATGCCAGTTGCCATCGTGCCGGAAACCGTGCGTCCGCCGCAGGCGGCCTCCGCGCAGGACCAGCAGATGACTGAGTTGTTCAAACTCGCCGAGGAGCGCCTGAACAAAGCGCCGAATGACGTGAAAGGCTGGATTTTGCTGGCGCGCGCGAAGGCATCAGTTGGCATGTTCGATGCCGCAATGCACGATTACGAAAAGGCCGTGGCGCTGACCCCAAACGACAGCGAATTATGGTCTGATTTGGCCGACGCCGCCGCCGGACAATCGCAAGGCAAGATGGACGGCAAGCCGCTGGAATACATCAACAAGGCGCTGGCGCTCGATGGCAAAAACGCCAAAGCGCTGCTCTTGCGCGGCACCTACGAAATGCAAAAGAACGATCTGATCGCCGCCGAGAAGTCGTTCTCTTTGGCGAAATCGCAGGTCGAACCGACGTCTGGGTTTGCGCAAATTGCTGACAACGCCCTGGCCGAGATCAAGACCCGGCAAGGCGGAGCGCCGTCAATCGCGGCGGCAAACGGGGACACCAGCGCCATCGCCGAGCCCCGCACCTCGTCCGACGCCGTCCTTGCTACCGTCAAGTTTCAGCTAAGCGCCGAGGCGCGCAAAGCCGCCAATGCCAACCCCGGCAGCGCGACGGTGTTCCTGATCGTGCGCGCTGCCGGCGTCGATCGCGGTCCGCCACTCGCCGCAAAAAAGATTTCGCTTGCGCAAATTGACCAGCCGATCATGCTGACGGCCGCGGACGCCATGATTGGCGGCGCGGGACTGAAGGCAGGCGCGGAAGTCTCGCTTCAGGCACGTCTGTCGCTCAGCGGCCAGCCAGCGGCGCAGCCTGGCGATTGGCAAAGCGGCAGGTCAACGCTCAAATTGCCCTTTGCCGTGGTTTCGCTGCTGATTGATCAGGTGAATTAGCTTTTTGATGGATCGCCCGTTGCATAATGGGTAGACAATCAAAATTAAAGAAGTCGACTTAGACTAATTATTCGTTCTAGCCCCTGTATTTTGGTTATTTCGTTGAAAAGCTATATGCCATCGCGCACCATTTTTGAGCGCAAATAATGACGCACATATTTGGCGCACTTTTAGCTGTGCCTGGAGAAATTCGCACCAAAAAAGGTCGCCAAAATGAAGTGCAAATAAAATCATGGCGCCAACCCGCCGCTTATGCCCTCGATTTGCCCAGGCAGGTGCTTCGGATATCCCCGCGCTGCCGCGCTTTTCGAGCCTCAGCGATCGCCGGTCAACCGCTAGGATTACCATTACCACTGCCGCGCCTGCTTGATGGCATGTTTTCTGCATCTTGCGGTGCATCCAGCGACTAAATCGATGATTTGGTCATTGTCGAATTCGCCCAGACACCCTACCTTTCAGCATCAGGAGACACCGCATGGCCACAGGCGCCGACGTACTCAAACGAATTAAAGACGAAGAGATCAAATTCGTCGACCTCCGTTTCACCGATTTCCGTGGCAAAGAACAACACGTTCAAGTGCCGGAAGATCATTTCGATGCCGACAAATTCACTGAAGGCCACGCCT
>JBDSYI010000396.1:0-3289 GCA_039925745.1 Casimicrobium sp.
TTCAGTCGCAGCAGAAGCATCGCGTATTGCCGCTTTGCTTCAACGGTCGCCTCGGCGTCAACGACTGACAGCGCGGGCAATTGCGCCATCACGCCGTCGAGGTGACGCGCGGTCGCGTCTGCCGTGCTGAGGGCGACACTGCGTTGCCACAAACTGACGCCCAGCGCGCTGATGACGAGCAGGATTGACACGGCAATTGTGCTCACGATTTTCCAGTGCCGTATGAACCAGAGGCGCGACGCGTAAGTGCGGTCGCCTGCATGCAGGGATGTCGGCCGCGCTGTCATCCACGCGTCAAGATCAGAGGCGAGCGCAGCGGCGGTCTGATAGCGCTCGGCGGGGACCAATCGCATGGCGCGACTGATGATCGCATCGAGGTCACCGCGCAGGCGATAGGCATCCACCGGCGGATTAATTTGATCGGCGAGCGCTGGATTATTCGGGTCGGCATTTTTTGTGGCAATGCTGTCCGATGGACGCGGCGGATCGGAGTTGACCATCGCGTATTCGAGCGCCGCGCGGGTGCTGCTGCCGGCAAAAGGTCGGTTGCCAGTGCACAGGTGAAACAGCAACACACCGAGTGAATACACGTCGCTCGCGGCCACCGTTGCCTCGCCCGTGATCTGCTCGGGTGAGGCGTATTCCAGCGTCAGGCCACGGCCGGTGAGCTGCGTGAGCTTGGTCATCGGCTCTTCGCTGCTGTTGTCGAGCACCCCGGCTATACCGAAATCGAGGAGCTTGATCTGACCATCGGCAGTGACCAAAACATTTGATGGCTTGAGGTCACGATGCAGCACCAGCTGGCTATGCGCATGCTCAACGGCGATTGCGATGTCGCGGATCAAGCTCACCCGATCCGCGAGGGTTTTGGTGTGCTGCGTCACGTAGTCGAGCATATGCATGCCCTTGACCAGTTCGAGCACGATGAAGGCCTGGTTCTGCTCGATACCTGCGTCAAGCAATCGCGCAATATTGGGGTGATTCAGGCGTGCCAACACGACGCGTTCACGGCGGAATCGGGCGCTCAGTTTTTCGTTCGAGAGATCGCTGCGCACAATTTTTAACGCGGCTGAAGCCTTGTACAGCCCATCGCTGCGCTTGACGCGCCAGACCTCGCCCATGCCGCCCTGACCGATGCATTCTTCGAGCGTCCATGCGCCAAATTTTTGACCGGGCTTATAGGCCGCATTGGCCGCGTTTTGCTTGGCCAGTGCGTCACTCAACATTGAATCAAACGGTGCCTGCGCGAGCCTTTGCGTTTTCTCCACTTTCGCGGCGGCGACCAGAAGCGCTGCCAGTTCGCTGGCGACTTGAGGCTCGGTAACCCAGAGCTCACGAATAAAGGTAATGCGATCACCCTCGGCCAGCTCAATCACTTCATCGAATAAATCAGAGACCCGCTGCCAGGTTTGGTGCGAGATCGTGGTCAGATTAAGAGGTTCGCTCATTTCAAATCAGCGCGCTTGGGTGTGCACCTCAAGGCAATGCTGCCATCAATTCGCAGGGCCAGGCTCAGCCTCGGGCTCAGGCGTGCCCAACGCGTTTGCCAGCAGCGCGCGCGCCTTCAGCAAATCGCGATTAACCGTGCGCAAGGTCACGCTCAGCTCATCGGCTACTTCCTGTAGCGACATTCCAGAAAACACATGTAGCTCGATCACCTGATACAGGCGCAAATCAAGCTTTTGCAAGTGGCTCAGCGCCTGATCGAGCGCCACCATATCGGTCACGTCCATCCACGGTGCAGGCGTCGCGTCGGCCGCCGACATCGTCATCAAGGTCATGCCGCCACCGCGCTTTTCGGCGTCGCGCTCACGGACATAGTCAATCACGACCGAGCGCAAAACTTTGCCGATGTAGGCGAAGAATTGCAGCCTCGTTTGCCCTTGCAATCCTTCGCGCTCGGCCATGCGCATGAAACCTTCATGCACGAGCGCCGTTGCGTTCAAACCGGTTATTCCGCCCGCCTGAGCCAGTCGGCTGCGGGCGAGGCGTTTGATATCCGGGTACAGCGTCGAAAACAGCGAGCGCATCGCTTCGGAATCACCGGCGGCGGCGCGCTGAACGAGAATGGTCGGGGAGGCAGGCATCACCGCATTTTGCAATGGAACGCGAGCAATGCAATAGGGCGTTACGGCTTTTCGTTGAAATAACGCGTTTGCCGGGGCTGCGTGCGATAAAAGCGGTATATCGACTTTGAGCTAAACGGACCTCCGGCCCCTACAAAAACGTCGATTCACGAAAAAGCTGTACGCACGAATTTTGCGGCGTCAGACTATCCGAAGCGAGTGCGAACATCCGGGTTGCTCATGTGCGAAGCGATCAGTTCAACAGCGTAGACAGCGCCTGCCGATAGCGGCGCACCAACTCAGGTTGCTCTTTGGCTAGCGTGAAATATTCCACCATGCGTTTGCGCGCTGCCTGCTCGTTCCACGCGCGGTCAATTTGAATAGATTCCAGCAACGTCTGAAACGCGGGCTCAAACTGACTCTGCGCGGCGAGCACGGCTGCGAGGTGCAGGCGCGATTCATGGTCATTCGGATCCTTCGCGATGCTCGCTTTGAGTGCTGCAGCTTCCGGTGAATTGCCCGCTTCCTCGGCGGCTGTAATTTTTGTCGCGACGCGCTGAAACTCTTCATCCATGCGGGTCAGCGGCTTACACGCATCAAGAAATGCTTTCGCCTCATCGATCCGGTTATCACGCATCAGAATGTCTGCCGACATCACGCGTGCGGCGTCCAGCTGAGAGTTCAAAGCGAGCGCAACGTGCAGCTCATCGAGTGCGCCCTGAACATCTCCAGCAGCAAGTTTGTCGGTGGCTTTGCCCAGCTTTTCATCACTCGCTGAAGGCACAATTTTGTCAAGGAACTGACGAATGGTGCTCTCCGGTTGCGCGCCCTGAAACGCGCTCGCTGGTTTCTGTTTGACCAGAGCAATCACCGTCGGAATCGAGCGAATGCCGAACATCCCCGAGAGTTCCTGTTGCTCGTCCGAATTGACCATGCCGAGACGAAAACGCCCGCCATACTCAATGGCCAGTTTCTCCAACAGCGGAGATAAAGTCTTGCACGGCCCGCACCAGGGCGCCCAAAAATCAAGCACGATCGGCGTCGTGTCAGACGCCGCAATGACGTCCGTCTCAAAGTTTTCGGCGGTGACGGTAAAGATATGTGGGGATTCGGTCATGGCGGCTAGTAGTGGAAGTTCATCGACATTGTAGGAGGCGAAGCGAGCGCATGCCGCTCACCAGAACGACGCGGCGAATGCGGCACTAAGGTAGATGATCGGGGCG
>JBDSYI010000397.1:0-6015 GCA_039925745.1 Casimicrobium sp.
ATTGACAAGCGCGTTGTACAGCGTGTTGACGGCCGGGAACATGTGCAGCTCGAATCCTTTGAGTGCTTTGATGGTGCCCGGAATGTCGCGCGGATTCGGAATCAGAATGGCGTGTCCGCCGGTGCGCGTCACCAGCAGGTAGCAAATCGTGAACGCGAAGATGTGATACAGCGGCAGCGCGCACACGGTGATCAACTGCTCCGGTGGCTTTGGCTTGTTCGGATTGTTTAGCGCTGGCTGCATCCATGCTTCGGATTGCAAAACGTTGGCGATAATGTTGCGATGAAGGAGCGTTGCGCCCTTCGACACACCCGTTGTTCCGCCCGTGTATTGCAGCACAGCGGGATCGTCAAATTTGGCTTTCGACGGCGACAAGGCGAGCGGTTTTCCCTTCGCCATGGCGTCGTTAAATTTAACTGCCGTTGGCAACGAGAACGCCGGGACCATCTTCTTTTTGCTGCGCACGACGTAGTTGACGAGAGCGCCTTTGAGCATGCCGAACATGTCGCCCATCGCGGCAAGGACGATGTGCTTCACTGGCGTTTTTTCGAGCACCTGCTGCAGGGTTGCGGCAAAGTTCTCAAGAATGATGATGGCCTTCGAGCCTGAGTCTTTCAGCTGATGCTCAAGTTCACGCGGTGTGTACAGCGGATTCACATTTACCGCGACAAAACCAGCGCGCAGCACTGCTGCCACCGCAATCGGATACTGCAACACGTTGGGCATCATGAGCGCGACGCGATCTCCCTGCTGCAGGCCGAGGCTCTGCAAATAGGCGCCGAGCGCGCGGGAATAGGCGTCGATTTCACCGTAAGTCAGTGTCTTGCCCATGCAAGTGAATGCCGGGCGCGATGCGTACTTTTGATAGCTCTCTTCGAGCAATTGCACGATGGAGGCGTACTGATCGTACTTGATCTCTGCCGGTACGCCTTTGGGGTAGTTTTTAAGCCACGGTTTATCCATGGGGGCCTCCTTTTTTATGTCGCTGTGTGTTGCGCCGTGTTGAATTTCAAGAGATTGCTACCCGTTGTTGGCGGGTTTTGCGCGTCTGGCCCGTCCTCACAAGGCAGACATCTCAGCGGGCCATGTTAGCAGCGCTTTCGCGCGCCGCAGCGCGTGAAAACCAGCGGTTTGCAGCGCTGATTGTGACATACAGCTTTTTGTCTAAAGGACGCAAATACATGGGCTGAAAGCGAAAAATGCTATTAGTCGACTTTAGCCACATTGCCACGTTAGCCCCTGTGAAATATAGGTTCTAAGTGAAAGTTATATCCATGCCCAATACAATACTGGCATGGCTTTACTCACTCTACAAAACGCTCACCTCGCATTTGGTCTCGCCCCGCTCCTCAATGGCGCGGATTTTGCAATTGAAACACGTGAACGGATCGGCCTGATTGGCCGCAATGGCGCTGGCAAAAGCTCGCTCCTGAAAGTGCTGGCGCGCACGCAGGTGCTTGATGATGGCTCGATGGCGCTGCAAGGCGGCGTGCGCATCACCACGGTTCCACAAGAGCCGATCTTCGCTTTAAACACCACGGTATTCGAGGCGGTTTCAAACGGCGTGTCACGCGCTCGCGAGCTGCGCGACGAATACGAAAAATTAGCGGTTGAAGGCGGCGACGAACACACGCTCTCCGACATGCAGCACGAAATCGACGAGCTTGACGGCTGGGCCTGGGAATCTAAAGTCGCGACGACGCTCTCCCAGCTAAGCCTGAACCCGGACACGCTGGTCTCGACGCTCTCCGGCGGCTTGAAAAAACGCGTGTCGATTGCGCAGGCGTTAGTCGGCGCGCCAGACGTGCTCTTGCTCGACGAGCCCACCAACCACCTCGATCTCGCGGCCATTGCGTGGTTGGAAACGATGCTGCAAAGCTTCAAGGGTTCTGCTGTCATCATCAGTCATGACCGCACGTTTCTGGACAATGTGGTCACCCGTATCGTTGAGCTGGATCGCGGCAAACTCACAGGCTTTCCCGGCAACTATTCCGCCTATGAGACGCAGAAGGCCGCGCAGCTCGAATTCGAAGCCACAGTCAACGCGAAATTCGACAAATTTCTGGCCCAAGAAGAGGTCTGGATCCGCAAAGGCGTGGAAGCTCGCCGCACTCGCAACGAGGGCCGCGTGCGCCGCCTCGAAGCGCTGCGCGACACCCGCGAAAAACGCCGCGATTCGCTCGGTCGCGTCAAGCTGGAAATCACCAGTGGCGCGCAGTCCGGCAAGATCATCGCCGAGCTGACGGACGTGTGCAAGTCGTTTGGCAAGAACGTGATTGTGAAGGACTTCACGAGCACCATTTTGCGCGGCGACAAGATCGGCCTGGTTGGCCCGAACGGCATTGGCAAGACGACGCTCCTGAAACTGATCCTCGGCGAGCTGCAACCCGATAGCGGCAAGATCCGCACGGGCGCAAAAATGCAGGTCGCGTATTTCGATCAACTGCGCGACGGCTTGAACGAAGAAGCCACGCTCGCCGAATTCATCGCGCCGGGCAGTGACTGGATCGAAGTCGGCGAACGACGTGTTCATGTGATGACGTATTTGCAGGACTTTTTATTCTCACCCGCGCGCGCTAACGCGCAGGTAAAAATGCTCTCTGGCGGCGAGAGAAATCGCTTACTGCTTGCCCGGCATTTTGCTAAAGAA
The DNA here is from genome assembly GCA_039925745.1 of Casimicrobium sp. Taxonomy (GTDB): domain Bacteria; phylum Pseudomonadota; class Gammaproteobacteria; order Burkholderiales; family Casimicrobiaceae; genus Casimicrobium. The sequence goes on from JBDSYI010000397.1 coordinate 2,651, forward strand.
GCGAACGTACTCGTGCTCGACGAGCCAACCAACGATCTCGACATCGACACGCTGGAATTGTTAGAGGACAAGCTGGCCAATTACGAGGGCACGGTCTTCATCGTCAGCCACGACCGGCGCTTTCTGGACAACGTAGTGACGAGTTGCCTCGTCGCTGAAGGCAATGGTTTGTGGCGCGAATACGAAGGCGGAATTACCGACTGGCAGGCGCAATCGAAATTGATGGCGACGTTGGCAGAAGCGCAGAATGAAGCCCAGAATGGCACCGTACCATCCGCTCCCGCAGGAAAACCGGTTAGCACTTCGCCATTCGGCCTCGCATCGTCACAAGCGCTGATCGACGCGACAGCCGTGAAGGCCCCGAAAGCCGAAAAGGTGGCTCCTGCCGCCGCGACGCTCGCCAAGGCAAAGCTCAACTACAAAGATCAACGCGAACTCGACGGACTGCCCGCGAAAATAGAAGCGCTGGAGAAGGAGCAAACCGAGATCAACGCGCTACTCGGCGAAGGCTCAATTTTCCAAACCGATCCCAAGAAAGCGACCACGTTGGCAAAGCGCGTGAGCGAGCTCGATGATTTGGTGACGGCTGCGATGGCACGGTGGGAAGTTTTGGGCGGCTAGACGAGATAAGTAGTGTGAGTCGCGACTTAGCCTACCGCTGGCACACCGCGCAAAACACCGTCGCCCGCCCGCCCTGCCGCATCAGCTTCAGCGGTGTTGCGCAGACTTTGCATGGCTTGCCGTCACGACCATAGACGAAATAGTCCAGCTGAAAATAGCCCGGTTCGCCGGACGTGTTGACGAAATCGCGCAGCGTTGAGCCGCCGGCTGCGATGGCCTCAACGAGCACCGTTTTCACTTCGTGCACAAGTTTTGCGTATCGCGCTCGCGAGATGCGGTTCGCAGCGCGATTCGGGTGAATCCCGGCGCGAAATAGCGATTCATTGGCGTAAATATTGCCAACGCCGACCACGAGCGTGTTGTCCATGAGCGCCTGTTTAATCGGCCCGCTGCGACGGCGTGTTTCGCGGTACAGATACTCCGAAGTGAACGCGTCGGTGAGGGGTTCCGGGCCCAAGTGCGCGAGCAGCGGTTGTGCCACGTCGTCGCCCACAAAGAAGTGCATCGAGCCGAAGCGACGCGGATCGTTGTAGCGCAGCACGTACGCGCCGTCGCTGGTTGTCAGTTGTATTTCGACGTGATCGTGCGTTCGTGATGCGGGCAGTGTTTCGGCGCGGTGAGCGATAAAGCTGCCCGTCATGCCCAGGTGCGCGAGCATCGTACCGGCGACTTGTGGGAGCGGTCTCACCGCGATTCCCGGTTGCGAGCCCATTCGCGGTGGAACCGCTCCCACAAATTCCGTCGCGCTCAGCCGAAACAGCAGGTATTTGCTGCGCCGCTCGACTCGAACTACCGTAAGTCCTGCGAGCTGCACCTCAAAATCGGGCGGGATGGGCCAGCGCAGCCGACGATTGCGCACGACCACCGTGTCAATCTTCGCACCCAGAAGGATCGATTCGAGGCCGCGACGGACGGTTTCTACTTCAGGTAGTTCGGGCATGTGCGCTTGTCAATTCAGACTTCCGGCTAGTGTAGAAGTAAGCAGCAAACGCGCGAGCACCTGCGGTGTATGCTCCCGCTCATGAAGTACCTTACCGCTCCGTTTTCCACGAAATTTGCCACGCTGATTGCGGCGGTCGCGCTGTGCGTAAGCGGAAGTTCGCTCGCGCAAAGCGCGGCCGCCTCGCCGCCTGTTTCGATCAATGACCGTGCGGTGGTGCTGGGCATTTTGGCGGCAGAATTTTCGTTGCAGAGCGGCGATGTGGCGACTGCGGCGAATACTTATTACGAAGTCGCCAAGCGCAGTCGTGACGCTAAAGTGGCGGAGCGTGCGGTGGAGCTTTTGTTACGTGGGCGGCGCGTCGATGAGGCGAAAGAAATTGCGGCGCTATGGCAGGAGTCCGATGGCGGCTCCGTTCGTCCGCATTTGATTGTTTTGGCGCTCGCGCTGACAAGCGCGGACGAGCTGCGCGCGATGGGAGCTGTGACAGCCATCCTTACGCTGCCAGACGACATACGCGCCTCAGCGATCATGGATGTCGCGCGCCAGCTTGCGCTCCACCGCGATCGTGACTTAGCGGTGAAACTCGCAAGCGTGTTCACACAGCAACTGCCGACGTTGCCAGAGTCGTTTTACGCGCTAGCCGTGGCGAGCACCGGCAATGAGGGTAAGCGTGTAGGAGAGGCCTTGCTGGCAATCGATCAGGCGTTGAAGTTACGACCGAATTGGCCGCAGGCAGTCGCGGTGAAATCACGTCTCCTGCTGGCGCGCGGCCCGGTTGCTACTGGCGTCGAATCGTCGCCCGGCGCAGCAGCAGTGACTTTACTGGAGAACGCTATTGCGGCAAACGCAGCGACTGATGCTGCCGCGAAGACGTCTGCCGCCAATTCAACTACACCGGTCAAAGATGAATCGCGTGAATTGCGCCTGGTCTTGGCGCGAACACTTTTTGACTTGCAAAAATATGCCGAGGCGAGAAAGCAGTTTTTGGCGCTTGCCGATGATGGGCTGGAAGATGCCAACGATATGCGCCTGGCGGCAACGCTCGCCGCATTTCAGGGCAAAGACTGGGATGTTGCGGAGCGTGAATTCACAGAATCCCTCGCGGCCGAGCGCGGCGACCCGGCGACGGTTCTGTATTACCTCGCACGTATTTCCGAAGCGCGTCAACGATGGGGCGAAGCGGTTGATCGCTTTACCCAGGTGCCGCGCGGTGATCGCTATTGGGAATCTCAGCTACGCATTGCTGGCGCGCTGGCGCAAGACAAGCGCATGTTGCAGGCGATCACTCATTTGCGCTCGCTAAAACCCGGCAACGCGCTTGAACGTCAGAGCCTCGCGCAAACGGAATCGACCTTATGGCGTGACGCTGGCGAAAATGTGAAAGCGTTTGAAGCGCTGGACGCGGCGCTTGCGACCGATGGCGATAACGCCGATTTGCTGTACGACAGCGCCATGCTGGCCGAGCGTATTGACCGCATGGACGAGGCGGAAAAGCGCCTGCGCCGCGTGATCGTGTTGCAACCGACGCGTGCCCATGCATTTAATGCGTTGGGCTACAGCTTTGCGGATCGCAACATCAACCTGGACGAAGCGCGCACCCTAATTGAAAAGGCGCATGGCATTGCGCCGGACGATCCCGCGATTCTCGACAGCATGGGCTGGATCGCCTTTCGTCAGGGTCGTTTGGCCGACGCTGAGGGCTATCTAGTGCGCGCGCTCGAAAAATTTCAGGACGGAGAAATCGCCGCGCATCTCGGCGAAGTACTGTGGGCGCAAGGCCGTCAGGACGACGCAAAAAAAG